>NZ_JAKFWN010000040.1:0-58520 GCF_021731865.1 Raskinella chloraquaticus (SeqCode)
GCCGCCAAGAAGATCAAGGAAAGCGGCGCATCGGCCTGCGCTTTCACCTCGTCATGGCCGACCTGGACCCAGATCGAGCAGGTTGGCGCCATCCACAATGTCGGTGTTGCCAGCAAAGCCAATGGCTTTGGCGGTCCTGACGCCACACTTGATCTCACCAATCCGCTGTTCGTGCGCCATCTGACGACACTGGTCGAGATGGCCAAGGAGGGCACCTATCGCTATGGCGGGCGCGATGGGGCGGGCGATGCGCTGTTTGCATCCGGCGAATGCGCCATCACGCACGCGTCATCCGGCGCGCGTGCCCGCTATCTGAAGGAAGTCCCCGGTGGCATCGCCAATATCGGTTTTGCCTTCCTGCCCTACTATTCTGAGGTGACGGCGACACCCAATAACACCGTCATTGGTGGCGCCTCCTTCTGGGTGATGAATGCCGGCCCCAACAAGGTGCGTGCGAGGGAAGAACTCACAGGCATTGCTGAATTCTTCAAATATATCTCGCGCGTCGACATCGCCTCGAAATGGCATATCGACACCGGCTATCTGCCGATCACCAAATCGGCGTTCGAAGCGGTCAAGGCAACAGGTTACTACGACAAGAATCCGGGCGCCGATATCCCGATCACCGAGCTTCTGCGCGGCACGATGACGGCCAATTCCATGGGCTTCCGTCTCGGCAATTTCGCCGAAATCAGGGTTGCCATTCAAGAAGAGATGGAGCGCGCCATCCAGGGCCAGCAGACGCCGGCAGCGGCGCTCGAGGCCGCCAACAAGCGCGGCAACGAGATTTTGCGCGCTTTTGAACGCGCCAATCGCTCGTAATCACGCTAGGCTTCTGCCGCGCCACCTGTCTTGCCGGGTGGCGCGGCAGGAATGTCCAGTATGCACAAGCGCGTTATTTTCAACAACAGGCTTCTGCCCTATCTGCTGCTGCTGCCGCAGATGATGATCACGCTTGTGTTCTTTTTCTGGCCGGCCTTCGAGGCGATCCGCCAGTCGGTCTTGCTGCAGGACGCCTTTGGCCTGCGGTCGGAATTTGTCGGCTTTGAAAACTTCGCCCATATCCTGAACGATCCCAACTATTTGACGGCGATGGGCGTGACGATCGTCTTTTCCGCCACCGTCACCCTGCTTGCCATGGTGCCGGCGCTGCTGCTGGCGGTGTTGGCCGATAGCGGTATCCGCGGCGCGTCCCTCTACAAGACGCTGCTCATCTGGCCCTATGCGGTCGCGCCCGCAGTTGCCGCCGTGCTGTGGCTGTTCATGGCGCACCCTTCCATCGGCATCATCGGCAAGGCGCTGAACGCTGCCGGCATCGCCTGGAACTACCAGATCAATGGCGGTCAGGCGCTGACGCTCGTCATCCTCGCTTCGGCATGGAAGCAGATCAGCTATAATTTCCTGTTTTTTCTGGCCGGCCTGCAGTCGATCCCCAAATCGGTGATCGAAGCGGCAAAAATCGACGGGGCGCGGCCCGTGCGCCGCTTCTTCACCATCATCCTGCCGCTGCTGTCGCCAACCACCTTCTTCCTGCTGGTGGTGAACCTCGTCTATGCGTTTTTCGACACGTTCGGCGTCATCGATGCCCTCACCAAGGGCGGCCCCGGCACCTCGACGGTGACGCTCATCTACCGCGTCTACATCGACGGCAATCACAACCTCAATCTCGGTTCCTCATCGGCGCAATCGGTGATCTTGATGGTGATCGTCATCGCGCTCACCGTCATCCAGTTCCGCTTCATCGAAAAGAAGGTGCACTACTGATGGCGGGCGCCGGCAGAACCTGGGTAACCCATGCCGGGCTCCTCATCGGTGTGCTGGTGTTCGCCTTCCCGATCTATCTGGCGCTGATCGCCTCGACCTGGGACGCCAGCACCATCGGGCGTGGCGCCCTGCCGCTCTATCCCGGCCCCGATGCCTGGAAGAATTACAGCCGGATATGGTCGTCGGGCGAGGTCGGGCGGTTCGGTTCGGTTCCGGTTGCCACCATGATGGGCAATTCGCTCATCATGGCGCTGGCGATTGCTATTGGAAAAATAGCGATCTCGATTATTTCTGCCTATGCGGTTGTTTTCTTCCGCTTTCCGCTGCGCATGCTGTGTTTCTGGATGATCTTTCTCACCCTCATGCTGCCCGTCGAGGTGCGCATCATCCCGACCTACCAGGTGGTGGTTGATCTTGGTCTCTTCGACACACGCTTCGGCCTTGTCGTGCCGCTCATCGCCTCGGCCACCGCGACGCTGCTGTTTCGCCAGTTTTTTCTCACCATTCCCGACGAACTGACGGAAGCAGCCAAGATCGACGGCGCCGGTCCGGTCCGTTTTTTCATCGATATCGTCCTGCCGCTGTCGCGCACCAATATCGCCGCCCTTTTCGTCATTCTCTTTATTTTCGGCTGGAACCAGTATCTGTGGCCGCTGCTGATCACCAAGTCGCGCGCGCTCGAGACGGTGGTCATCGGCATTACCAAGATGATCGGCACGGGTGACGCGCAAAGCGAGTGGAACCTCATCATGGCGACCGCCGTTCTGGCCCTTCTGCCGCCTGTGATCGTTGTCCTCACCATGCAGCGCTGGTTCGTCAAGGGCCTGGTGGATCAAGAGAAATAGCCATGGCCACAGTCGAAGTCAGAAATGTCGAGAAGCGCTTTGGATCGGTCAGCGTTCTCAAACAGATCGATTGCGCTTTTGCCGATGGTGAATTCATCGTCATCCTCGGTCCGTCAGGATGCGGAAAATCAACGTTGCTGCGCATCATCGCCGGGCTCGAGCGCCAGAGCGCCGGCGATGTGATGATCGGTGAGCGGATCGTCAACGATGTCGAGCCGGCCGAGCGCGACATCGCCATGGTTTTCCAGACCTACGCGCTCTACCCCCATATGAGCGTTGAGGACAACATGTCCTACGGCCTCAAGGTGCGCGGTATGGGCAAGAGCGAGATCGCGGCGCGCGTCGCCAAGGCTGCCGGCATGCTGGAATTATCGAGCCTGCTGCAGCGTCGCCCGCGCGAACTCTCCGGCGGCCAGCGCCAGCGTGTCGCCATGGGCCGCGCCATCGTCCGCGACCCGCAGGTTTTCCTATTCGATGAGCCGCTCTCCAATCTCGATGCCAAGCTGCGCGTGCAGATGCGCCTTGAGATCAAGAAGCTGCATCAGGCGATCAAGGTGACCTCCGTCTACGTCACCCATGACCAGGTGGAGGCGATGACCCTTGCCGACCGCATCGTCGTGATGAATGCCGGCAGGATTGAACAGGTCGGCACGCCGCTTGATGTCTATCAGCGGCCTGCGAGCGTTTTTGTCGCCGGCTTCCTGGGTGCGCCGGCGATGAACATGATCCCGGTGGGCATCGGCGAGGACGGGCGCACGCTGCGCCTTGGCAAGGGCAATGACGGGCTTGGACTTGATCAGCCGGTGTGGGGAAAAGTGCGGGAAGGCGTTCTGGGCGTGCGTCCCGAGGCGCTGCAGGCGGGCCCTGGCAGCGCGCCCGGCCTCATCTGGGCGAGCGACGTTCGTTTGGTCGAGCCGCTTGGCGCTGAAAGCCTTGTTCATCTGGTGATCCCCGGCGGCCATGACATCGTCATGCGGGTCAACGGCGTGGCAAGCTATGCGCCAGGAGCAAAGATCACGGTCCATGCCCCCTTTGACGTCCTCCATCGTTTCGCCCGTGACAGCGGGCGCCGTCTCGGGGTATGAAGCCGATGACGCGCTCGCCGCGCTGCGCCATCCTGACGAGGGCAGGCCGATGAACATGGGGAGCGGTCTATGAAACGGATGGTGCGCCTGACGGTCCTGCTGGCCCTTGGGCTGAGTCTGTCGAACTGCTCCAAATGTGGTGAGATTTTCGGCTACAAGCTTCCCGGAGTGCCGGCTTCCTGCGGACAGAATGTGACGCCGGCGCAGTAATCGGCGCGCTCCGCCCTTTGCTTTTTGCCCTGTTGGGTGTATAGGCCCGCCGTTGGCTCTGCTGCTTTTTATGAAGCGCCGCGCTGATATCACCCGCCGACCCTGCTGGACGACATCCTGGCCGGGCCGTGACCATCACTCAATCCGCAGCGAAAGGATCGCCGATGTCGATTACCGACAGCCGCAAGGCCGAACTGATCAAGGACTATGCCACGGAGGCCAAGGATACCGGTTCACCGGAAGTACAGGTGGCCATCCTCAGCGAGCGCATCTCCAATCTCACCGAACATTTCAAGATGCATGTGAAGGACAATCATTCACGTCGCGGTCTGTTGCGTCTCGTGTCGCGTCGCCGCTCGCTTCTTGACTATCTGAAGCGCGTTGATCAGGCGCGTTATCGTACCCTCATCGAGCGGCTCGGCATCCGCCGCTGATGCACCGGACCGGCTCCTCCGGTCCATGACCACGTCCGACGCCCCGTCTCGTCAAGCGTCGGACACCGCCAAGACGCCCGCCGGCAATGGTGCCTGCGGGCCTTTGCTGCGTCGTATGAATGCGGCGCGCACCACCCGGGCCCAGAGGCCATGGCAGGATCGTTGGCGGCTTTCATCAGTGCGTGCCTTGCCGCACCGCCGAGAGCCGCTTGCCGTCTTGCCCATGGTAGCCGGGCCATAAGGACAAAGAGCAATACATGTTCGATATTCATCGCGAAGAACTGAACTGGGCGGGCCGCAAGCTCGTTCTGGAAACCGGCAAGATCGCCCGCCAGGCGGATGGCGCTGTATGGGCAAGCTATGGCGAGACCACCGTGCTTGCCACGGTCGTTTCGGCAAAAGAGGCAAAGCCTGGCATCGACTTCTTCCCGCTTACCGTCAACTATCAGGAAAAGACCTTTGCTGCCGGCCGCATTCCCGGCGGCTATTTCAAGCGTGAAGGCCGCCCCTCCGAGCGCGAGACGCTGATCTCGCGCCTCATCGACCGCCCGATCCGCCCGCTTTTCGTTGACGGCTACCGCAACGAAACCCAGGTCGTCGTCACCGTCATGAGCCATGACCTCGAAAACGACACCGACGTGCTTGCCATGGTGGCGGCTTCCGCCGCGCTGACCCTCTCAGGCGTGCCCTTCATGGGGCCGATCGGTGGCGCCCGCGTTGCCGTCATCAACAATGAATTCGTTCTCAATCCGACGCTCGACAAATACGATGAATCAACTCTCGATCTCATCGTCGCTGGCACGAGCGATGCCGTGCTGATGGTTGAATCGGAGGCCAAGGAGCTTCCCGAGGACGTCATGCTGGCCGCTGTCATGTTCGGGCATCGCGCTTTCCAGCCGGTGATCGCCGCCATCACGCGCCTTGCCGAAAAGGCCGCCAAGGAACCGCGCGACGTTACCATTCCTGACATGAGCGCGCTCGAGAGCAAGATGCTCGCTCTCGTCGAGAAGGATCTGCGCGCTGCCTATCAGGTGACGCAGAAGCAGGAGCGCTACAAGCTGGTTGATGCGGCGAAGGCCCGTGTCATGGCCGAGATGCTGCCGGACGGGGTGGAAGCCCCTGCCTACAGCAAGCAGCAGGTCGCCGACGTGTTCAAGGAGTTGCAGGCAAAGATCGTGCGCTGGAACATCCTCGACACCAGCGCGCGCATCGACGGGCGTGATCTGAAAACCGTGCGCCCGATCGTGGCCGAAGCTGGCATTCTGCCGCGCACCCATGGCTCGGCCCTCTTCACCCGCGGCGAGACGCAGGCGCTGGTGGTGACGACGCTGGGCACGGGCGATGACGAGCAATATATCGATTCACTTGAAGGCACCTACAAGGAAACCTTCCTGCTGCATTACAATTTCCCTCCCTTCTCGGTCGGCGAGACCGGCCGCATGGGCTCGCCCGGCCGTCGCGAGATCGGCCACGGCAAGCTGGCCTGGCGCGCCTTGCGCCCGATGCTGCCGCCGGCACATGAATTCCCCTACACGCTGCGGGTCGTCTCCGAGATCACCGAATCAAACGGCTCGTCCTCGATGGCAACCGTGTGCGGCGCTTCGCTGTCGCTGATGGATGCCGGTGTGCCGCTGCGCCGCCCCGTGGCTGGTATCGCCATGGGCCTCATCCTGGAGGGCGAGCGCTTTGCCGTGCTCTCCGATATTCTCGGTGATGAGGATCATCTGGGCGATATGGACTTCAAGGTTGCCGGCACTGAAAAGGGCATCACCTCGCTGCAGATGGACATCAAGATCGCCGGCATCACCGAAGAGATCATGAAGGTGGCGCTCACCCAGGCAAAGGATGGACGCCTGCATATTCTCGGCGAAATGGCCAATGCTTTGACCGGCGCCCGTACTGAAGTTGGCAAATACGCGCCGCGCATCGAGACGATGAAGATCCCGGTCGACAAGATCCGTGAAGTCATCGGCACCGGCGGCAAGGTCATCCGCGAGATCGTCGAAAAGACCGGCGCCAAGATCAATATCGAGGATGACGGCACCATCAAGATCGCCTCGGCCAATGGCGAATCGATCCAGGCGGCCATCAACTGGATCAAGTCGATCGCCTCCGAGCCGGAAATCGGCGTCATCTATGACGGTACCGTGGTCAAGACCATGGAATTTGGCGCCTTTGTCAATTTCTTCGGTTCACGCGACGGCCTCGTCCACATCTCGCAGCTTGCCCCGCGCAAGGTTGCCAAGGTGACGGACGTGATCAAGGAAGGCGACAAGGTCAAGGTCAAGCTGCTGGGCTTTGACGAGCGCGGCAAGGTGCGGTTGTCGATGAAGATCGTTGACCAGACGACCGGCGAGGACCTTGAAAAGACACAGGGTGATTCAGGCGAGCAGCCAGCCGCCGAATAACTCACCTGGACGGTTGAGCGGCAGGGTCGATGCGCCACACGCGCATCGGCCCTGTCGTGTTTTGGGGGGCAGCCACGCCGGGGCCGCGGATCTGGTAGAGCGTGACGGCAAGGCAGGCGAGCGCGAAAACGAACAGGGTCAGCCAGGCAGGGCGCCAGCCGCTCCGCCAGGACCGGTTCGACAACGAGGCTGAGGGCGGTGATCAGCGCGGCAATCGGCAGATCGATGAGCCGCGACCAGTGCATGGCAAGGTCGGCAGGAGGCATGACGCGGTGCAGGACAAGATCATGCCAGGCCTGGCCGGCCATGAGGCCGCGCACCATGACCGTGCGCTTGGCATCATCCGTGTCGTTGAAGCGGCCGGTGAGGAGGATGTCGCGCGCCTGCGGCCATTGCAGGGCCAGCGCCATGAGGCACGCCACACCAATTGCACCAAGAATGATCGTGCCCTCACTGCTAAAGGCAACCCGTTTGGTGGTGGATTGGGCGAGGGCAGGCGACATGGGCGGCTCCGTCGCCCCCTTGTCGCGCATCGAGGTTGCGGCCGGGTTATCGCCAGCCGGTCAGGAGACGGCTGGCAGCGGCACGCCAGGGGGAATGATCTGGGCTTCAACGCGGCGCGGGGCCGCCATATCGGGGGCGTGGGTGAGGATCATCACCAGTCGTGCCAGAATTGCCGGCAGCTCATGGCGTTCCACCACCATGTCGACCATGCCGTGATCGCGCAGATATTCCGAACGCTGGAAACCTTCGGGTAATTTCTCCCGGATTGTCTGCTCGATGACGCGCGGGCCGGCAAAGCCGATCAGCGCGCCAGGTTCAGCCAGATGGATATCACCCAGCATGGCGTAGGAGGCGGTCACGCCGCCGGTCGTCGGATTGGTGAGCACGACGAGATAGGGCAGGCGTGCCGCGCGCAAGGACTGGATCGCCAGCGTCGTGCGCGGCATCTGCATCAACGACAGGATGCCTTCCTGCATGCGCGCACCGCCCGAGGCGGTGAAGATGATGAAGGGCGTGCTGCGTTCAACGGCAGTCATCATGCCCTTGACGATGGCTTCGCCCGCAGCGGTGCCAAGCGAGCCGCCCATGAAGTCCATGTCCTGTGCCGCGATGGTCGTCAGCGCGCCACCAACGAGGCCAACGCCGATTTTGAGCGCGTCCGGCATGCCGGTCTTTGTGCGTGCCTCCTTCAGCCGGTCGGCATAACGCTTCTCGTCGCGGAATTTCAGCGGATCGAGCGGTGCCTCGGGCAGGGCGATCTCTTCGTATTTTCCATTGTCAAACGTGTGGGCCAGCCGCTTCGCCGCGCCCATGCGCATGTGGTAGCCCGACCCCGGCACCACCATGTGATTGGCTTCAAGCTCCTTGATGAACACCATCTGCCCACTCTGCGGACATTTCACCCACAGGTTTTCTTCCGTTTCGCGGCGCGACAGCAGATTCTTGATGCGCGGGCGGAGGGTGTCGGTAATCCAGTTCACAGGGCACCTGTTTGAAAAACCAGAGATGTCATCAGTGTATTGGCCAGAAAATGTGCCTATTCGGCGGCAAGCAATCGGGCGCTGCGAACACCCTTTGCCAGTGCACTGACGAGATCAAGGACCGCATCAACGGTCAGCGGACCCGCCTGGCCGTTGTCGTCGAGACTGTCGCGGATGGCGCTGACAAGGGCGGACCCGACCACCACACCATCACCGACGCGGGCGAAGGCTGCTGCCTGCTCGGGCGTTCGGATGCCAAAGCCAACGCAGATGGGCAGGTCAGTGGCGGTGCGAAAGCGTGCCAATGCTGTCTCCACACTCGCCAGCTCGGCGCTCTTGGCCCCGGTCACACCGGCAATCGACACGTAATAGACAAAGCCTGACGTATGCGCGATCACCGCTGGCAGGCGTCGGGCGTCAGTGGTGGGGGTGGCCAGACGGATAAAATTAATGCCCTTGGCCTGCGCCGGCAGGCAGACTTCATCATCATGTTCAGGCGGGCAGTCGACAATGATCAGCCCGTCAACGCCAGCTTCCTTTGCCGCATCTAGGAAGCGCTCCACGCCGAAGGAATAGACCGGGTTGTAATAACCCATGAGAATGATCGGCGTTGCCTGATCGCCGGCGCGGAAAGCGCGCACCATGGCGAGCGTCTTTTTGAGCGTCATGCCGGCCTTCAGCGCCCGCTGCGAGGAGAGCTGCACGGGCGGGCCTTCCGCCATCGGGTCGGAAAACGGCATGCCGAGTTCGATGAGGTCGGCGCCTGCTGCCGCCAGCCGTGACAGGATTGTGGATGAGGTTGCAAGATCGGGATCACCCGCCGTGATGAACGTCACGAGGCCGGCGCGCCCCTGTCGCTTGAGATCGGCAAAACGCTGGTCGATACGCGTGGTCATTGTCGATTACATCCCCATGCCGAGTTTTTCCGCGACCGCGAAAATGTCCTTGTCGCCGCGCCCGCACAAATTCATCACCAGCAATGTGTCCTTGCTCAGCGTCGGCGCCAGCTTTTTGACAAACGCCAGCGCGTGCGCTGGCTCAAGCGCCGGGATGATACCTTCAATGCGCGTGCACAGCTGGAAGGCGTCCAGTGCTTCCGTATCGGTGACGGCGACGTAGTTGACCCGCCCGCTCTCCTTCAGCCACGCATGCTCGGGGCCGATGCCCGGATAGTCGAGGCCGGCTGAAATCGAATGCCCCTCCAGGATCTGCCCGTCATCATCCTGCAGCAGATAGGTGCGGTTGCCATGCAGCACGCCGGGCCGCCCGCCGGTGAGCGAGGCGGCATGCCCGTTTTCAACGTCAAGCCCGTGGCCGCCAGCCTCCACCCCGTAGATCGTTACCGATTTATCATCCAGGAAGGGGTGAAAAAGACCGATGGCGTTCGAGCCTCCGCCAAGGCAGGCGATCAGCACGTCGGGCAGGCGGCCTTCGGCAGCCATCATCTGCTCGCGGGTTTCATTGCCGATGACACTCTGGAAATCGCGCACCATCGCCGGATAGGGATGCGGACCGGCGGCGGTGCCGATGATGTAGTAAGTGTCCGCCACATTGGTCACCCAGTCACGCAGCGCTTCGTTCATGGCGTCTTTCAGCGTGCCCGATCCAGCGGTGACCGGGCGCACTTCGGCGCCCAGCAGTTTCATGCGGAAGACATTGGGCTTTTGCCGCTCGACGTCGGTTGCCCCCATATAGACAACACACGGCAGGCCGAAGCGCGCGCATACGGTAGCCACCGCCACGCCATGCTGGCCGGCGCCGGTTTCAGCGATGATACGGGTCTTGCCCATGCGCTGGGCCAGAAGGATCTGCCCGAGGCAATTGTTGATTTTGTGCGAGCCGGTGTGATTGAGCTCATCGCGTTTGAAATAGATTTTGGCGCCGCCCAGATGCGCCGTCATGCGCGCTGCAAAATAGAGGGGACTTGGCCGCCCGGCATAATGGGCATTGAGATGGGTGAGCTCACCGAGAAAGGCAGGGTCAGCCCGCGCCGCATTGTAGGCCTGCTCCAGATCGAGCACCAGCGGCATCAGGGTCTCGGCGACATAACGCCCGCCAAAAATACCGAACTGCCCGCGCTCATCCGGACCCGTCCGGAAAGAATTCAACACCTGCACGCTCACCGTCTACCCTCTGTGTCGGCCGCCCTCGCGGCGGCAATAAACGCCCTGATCTTCGTCTCGTCCTTGCGCCCCGGCGCGCTCTCGACGCCTGATGACACATCGACGCCGGCAGGACGCACGAGGCGCATCGCTGCGCCGACATTTTCAGCATCAAGCCCGCCCGATAGCATGAACGGCAGGGGCGGGTCGAGATCGCTCACCAGCTGCCAGTCAAAGGCCAGCCCGTTGCCGCCCGGCAGGGCGTCAGCCTTGCGTGGCGGCTTGGCATCGAGCAACAGGTGGTCAGCAATGCCGACATAGCGCCGCGCAAGCGCGATATCGGCTGCGTCCGACACGCCGATCGCCTTCATGACGGGGAGCCCGAAACGGGCACGAATGTCGGCCACACGCTGCAACGTTTCCTTGCCGTGAAGCTGCAACGTGTCGGGCGCAACCGCCGCTGTCAGCGCCGCGAGGACATCATCATCTGCATCGACGACCAGCGCCACGATCGTCGTGCGACCACGGGCAATCGCCGCGAGGGCAGCGGCCTCGGCCAATGTGACGTAGCGCGGAGAGGCGGCAAAAAAATTCAAGCCAACCATGTCAGCGCCCGCTGCCAACGCCGCCTCGAGGGTGGCGGGCGTCGACAACCCGCAAATCTTGATCTCTATCGCCATGGAGAGCTGTCTAGCGCGCCAGCAGGCGCCACACCAGCATGGCGGCGGCGAGATCCTCGATCGCCGTGCCAACACTCTTGAAGAGTGTGATGTCGCCCTCCCGTTCGCGGCCCTTCGCCTGCCCGCGTGTCAACTCCGCGAGATCGCCGCGAATATCCCCAGCCATGATGATCCCGCGGGCCAGCGGATCGGCAAGGTCGCCGCCCTCTTTCATCGCGCCCGCCCGCGTATCGCAGTAAAGATGAGCGCGCTTCACCGCGTCATCATCGCTTTCGCGCATGCTGGGACGGTAGGCGCCCACGAGATCAAGATGGCTGCCATCCTTCAGCCATGCCCCTTTGACCAGCGGGGTTGCCGACATGGTCGAGCATGAAATGATGTCGGCTGAGCGTGTCGCTGCCTCGATATCATCGCTGTGGCGTATCGCCACGCCCTCACCGCGCATCGCCGCCACGAGCGCTTCCGCGGCCTTCGGCGAGCGGTTCCACACACGCACCTCGGTGATCGGGCGGACACTTGCATGGGCGCGAATGAGAAAGGGTGCGAGCGCGCCGGCACCCACCATGGTGAGGCAGTGCGCATCGGCTCGCGACAGGTAGCGCGATGCCAGCGCCGAGGCAGCTGCGGTGCGCCACAGTGTCAGGCGTGGCCCGTCCATCACCGCCAGCGGCTCGCCGCTGTCGCCATCAAAGAGGATATAGACACCGACGATCGTTGGCTTGTTCTGACGCGCATTGTCGGGGAAGACCGAAACGATCTTCGTGCCGAGAAAGCCGCCGGAGGCAGCCGTCCACGCCGGCATCAACAGTAACGTTGCCTCACTCGCGCCAGGACGAACCATCGCGTGATGCGCGCGCACCGGCACCGTGATCTCGGCGCGGAACGCGTCGTCGAGCGCTGCAATCAGTGGTTCGAACTGCAGGAGGGTATCGATCTCGTCGGCGGAAACGAAGCGCAAGGGCGTGATCAGCGCGCGGAGGGGAGCGCGGGGTCGGAGCGCATCTGCGCGAGTTCGCCCGACAGAAGGCGGACCTCGGCGCGATGCGTTTTCGCTTCCCGCCGCCACCGCCCCTGCGCCATCCATACGGCAAATCCGCCCGCAAGCGCGCCAAGCGCGAACATGACAAAAGCCACGACGAACAGCGGCATCTCTATGCCATCCGAGCGCTCGAACGGGTTCCAGCTGAGAGTGACGAGCGTGCGGTTGGCAACCGCCAGTGCCAGCGCGACGACAGCAACAGGGCCAAGGATCAGCCAGCCAAAAAGCCGTTTTACGAATGCCATCTTGTCTCCGTTGGCCATGTGTGACAGGCGTTCAGGGGCGAAGGAGTGTAGCCTTTCTCTCACCGTCACGCGGAGCAAAAGCGCGACCGCTCGCCTTCGCGATCAGTGGGCGCTGTCGTTCAGCCGCTGGCGCATTTCCTTGCCCGTCTTGAAGAAGGGCACCACCTTGCCGTCGACTTCCACCTTTTCGCCGGTGCGCGGATTACGCCCGATGCGTGCTGGCCGCTTCTTGATGGAAAACGCCCCGAAGCCGCGTAGCTCCACCCTGTCGCCTCGCGCCAGAGCCGCCGTAATTTCCTCAAGAATGGCGTTCACGATCATCTCGACGTCATGCTGATAGAGATGCGGATTGGCGGCTGCGATACGTTGAACTAGTTGCGACTTGATCATGAAACGACGCCCTATCTGCCTTTAATTTCCGGCGCAGCGCACCTGCATGAGATGATCGCTCGAACCACACCCTACGCGAAAGTCAAAAATGAAAACACGACAAAATTGAACGTCTCGTCTCTCAAGGGTGCCAAACCGAAACCAGACCGTCAAGGCGTGGTGCCGCGTCATCGAGAATACGGCTCATCCATTCCGGCAGGCCAAGCACTGCCGCCACGCGCGCGGCAGAAAACCCGAAGAAGCTTGCAACCGTATCCCGCTGCGGTCGATAATCGCGCTCAGTCAGGGTCTCCGGCAGGCTCTTTTCACTGGATAACCACATCCGCGCCACCTTGCCATCGCCCAACTGGTCGACGAGGCGGAGATCAAGCGCCTGCCGCCCGGTAAAGACCCGGCCATCACTCACCGTCGCAACCGCCGCGTCATCCATCTGGCGCCGATCCTTGACCAGCGCCGTAAACCATTTGTAGGAATCATCGATGATCGAGCGCAGCGCCGCCCTGGCTTCCTCCGAGGCTGGTTCATAGCCATTGGGGCTGGCCTTGAGCGGCGAGGTCTTGATTTCCTGGAAGCGGACGCCGAGCGACTTCATCGCCTGATCAAATTCAGCCCATTGGATGAGGACGCCGATGGAGCCGACCAGGGAGGTCTGCGCTGCGAAAATGCGGTCGCTCGCCAGCGCTGCCACATAGGCGCCTGAGGCGCCAAGTGTGCCGACGACAGCGATGACCGGCTTTTTTTCTGCCACCCGCCGCAAGGCGATGTAGATCGCTTCCGATCCTGCGGTGGAGCCGCCGGGCGAGTCGATCATCAGCATGAGCGCCTTGGCCTTCGGATTATCGGCAACCTGCTCCAGAACGCGTATAAAAGGGCGGTCATAAGTAATAAGGCCGTTGAGAGACACCCGGGCGATGTGATCGCTGGTCGTGGTGCTTCCCGGGCGCTTGGCGATCACCCACCCCGTTGCGAGAAGTGCTACGGCAAGAATGGCGAGAGCAAGAAAGCGCCAGCGGCTGACCTGGCTGCGCAGGCGGCGGCGATCAACGATCAGGTCGGCCTCAAGGGCCATGGGCGTTTCCTTTCGCGCGATCAGGCGTGTTCACGCTTCCACGTCCTTCGCTTACCATGCCCAGAACAATTCTCTCAAGAGCCGCGAGCTGTTCAGGGCTCGACAAGCGGTGATCGCCATCCTTGATGAGGGTCATCGTCACGGATGAACGCCGCAGGCGGCCCATCAGTTCCACCGACAGCTCAGCCGGGACGTCAGGGTCGCCGGTTCCATGCACAATATGGATAGGCAGTGGCAGATCGAGGCCGCGATCCAATACGAAGTGGCGGCGCCCATCCTCGATGAGGGCACGGGTGATCGGCGTGGGTTCAGGCGCATAGGCCGATGGGCGCAGCCATACCCCCTTCTCGGTGATCTCGCGTCGGATGGCTTGGCTGAAGCCCTGCCACATCAGCCGCTCCGTGAAGTCGGGCGCTGGCGCGATCAGGACGAGACCGGCAAGTCGCGCGCTGTCGCCTCTGGCGATGAGTGTCTCGGCAAGCCGCAACGCGATCCACCCGCCCATTGATGAGCCGATGAGGAGTTGCGGACCGCTGGTTGCGCGCGTGAGGACCGCAAGCGCGTCGGCGATCCAGTCGCTGAGCGTGAAGTCGGCAAACGCACCGTCCGACTGTCCATGCCCGCCATAGTCAAAGCGCGTATAGGCCAGCCTGTGGCGGGTGGCCACACCTTCCAGATGGCTCGCCTTGGTAGCGGTCATGTCGGAACGGAAACCGCCAAGCCAGACGAGGCCGGGACCCTCTCCGGTCCGCGACATGATCGCAATCCGTCGTTGCCCTACGTCAAGATAGGTGTGTTCTGCCATTTTATCCATTCGTGCCATGCCGTTTTGCCTGAACTAACGGGTCCTGACCCCAAGCCGGCTGCTTCCGCTTTGACCCTTGAGGCCGTATAGAGGCGCACTACGTCACGCCAGCGAAAAGTCGCCGGGCAATTGCGGGGCGATGCAAGGGACCATGAGTTTAACACCATCCCTCATCATCACGACCTATAACCGTCCCGACGCGCTGGACGCGGTGTTGCGCGCGGTGGCGCGTCAGGTTCGCCTGCCGGTCGAGGTGCTGATCGCTGATGATGGGTCGGGCGCCACCACCGCCGACGTCATAGGCTCATGGCAATCGCGACTGGCTGTGCCGCTGCGCCATATCTGGCAGGAGGATCGCGGATTTCGTGCTGCCGAGGTGCGCAACCGGGCAGTGGCGGCGGCCAGCGGCGATGTGGTCATCTTCCTGGACGGCGACTGTCTGCCGCGCCGCGATTTTATCGCGCGCCATACCGCACTTGCCGAACCGGGATATTTCGTCTCCGGCCATCGCCTGCTGCTGTCGCAACGGTTCACCGCCGATGTGTTGGCGGGCCGACTGACCCCTGAAGCCTGGTCTCTATCGCGCCTTGCGCTCGCGCGCCTGTCGGGTCGGATCAATCGCCTGCTGCCGGTGCTGAACCTGCCCGATGGCGGCTGGCGTCGTCACGCTGGCCAGCGCTGGGAAGGCGTGCGCACCTGCAATCTCGCGGTGTGGCGGAGGGACCTCCTGCGCGTTGACGGGCTCGACAGTGCCTTTCAGGGCTGGGGGCTGGAAGATAGCGATCTTGCCATCCGCCTGCTCCACGCCGGGGTCAGGCGCAAGGACGGGCGCTTTTCAACCGGCGTCTTCCACCTCTGGCACGGTGTTGAAGACCGCTCCGCCTTCGCCGCCAACCGCCAGCGGCTTGATGGCGTGATCGCGTCCCGCCGCATCATCGCCGAACAGGGGATATCGACCCTTGACCGCGTTCATTGTGACATCACCACCTCATGAACGGCGCCGTGCCCGTTAATGGTGACAGGTCAACGATCCTGGTCATCACGCTGCGCCGCCTGGGCGATGTGCTGTTGACGACTGCGCTTGTCGCGACGCTGCGGCGCGCCTATCCGCAGGCCCGCATCGATGTGCTGGTTTTTGCCGGCACGCAGGGCATGCTGGCGGGCAATTGCGACGTCAGCAATGTGCTGACGCTGTCGTTGAAGCCGGGCTTGCGCGAATTATTCAGGACTGGTCGAACTCTAGGCCAGCGCTACGATGTGGCGATCTCGACGCAATCAGGTGACCGCCCGACCGGGCTTGCTCTCGCCATGGGGCGACATTCCATCGGCCTGGTGGGCCGGAAGGCAGCCGGTCGCTGGTGGAAATCGCGATTGCTTTCGCAATCCGTCGAAGAACTGGCGAGCGAGCACCGCGTCATCAATCTGGCCCGCCTGTCGGACGCGCTGGGCGTGCCGCGTCACTTGACATTGGCCGCCCCGCAAGGCGCGGCGCCAGCGCACCTCTTTCCCG
Source organism: Raskinella chloraquaticus (SeqCode) (assembly GCF_021731865.1). NCBI lineage: Bacteria > Pseudomonadati > Pseudomonadota > Alphaproteobacteria > Hyphomicrobiales > Phreatobacteraceae > Raskinella (SeqCode) > Raskinella chloraquaticus (SeqCode). The sequence goes on from NZ_JAKFWN010000040.1 coordinate 16,071, forward strand.
ACCAACCCTATGCGGTGCTCCACGCCAATCCGATGTATGCCTATCGTCGCTGGCATCGTCAGGGGTGGCAGGGATTGGCGCGCATTTTGTCGGCGCGTGGTCTAACCATCGTTGCAACCGGCGGGCCGGGAGCTGACGAGCGCGCCTATCTTGACAGCGTATGGAACGAGGCGGGGGTGCCGATCATGCGGCTTGATGGTCGGCTGGATTTCATCGCCAATGCAGCGTTGCTGGCGAAGGCTTCGATCTATGTCGGCCCTGATACATCGATGAGCCACTTGGCAGCCGCCGCCGGCTGTCCGACGGTGGCGCTTTATGGTCCAGCCTCGCCACATGACATCGGTCCCTGGCCGAACGGGGCTGATGCCACCCCGTGGGTGCCGTCCGGGACGATCCAGATCCATGGCCGTGTCGCCGTTGTCCAGAAGCCGCTTTATTGCCTGCCCTGTCAGCGCACCGGTTGCGATAATCATTATCTGTCGCGCTCGCGCTGCCTTGATGAACTGCCGCTGTCTCAGGTGATTGCGGCCATCGATCGGGTAATGACGGCGGAGCGATGTTAAGCGAGCCGGTCCAATACCGCCGCCGCGACGCGCGCCACATCGAGCTTCACCAGACAATCCGTATGGCCAAGCGGACAATCACGCTTGAAGCAGGGCCGGCAGGAAATATCGGTTGAGAGAATGTGCGCATGCGGGCTGAGTGGGGGGGTACGCTCAGGGCTTGATGAACCGAAGAGCGCAATGAGCGGGCGGTCGAGGGCTGCGGCAATATGCATGAGGCCGGAATCATTGCTCACCACCACATCGGCGCGGGCGAGAAGGCCAATCACTTCCGCAAGCGTTGTCTGTCCGGTCAGATCATGAACAAGGCCCGGCTCAAGACCGGCGGTGATCTCCTGCCCAAGCGCGCGCTCCTTGGCGCCGCCGACGATGATCGAGGCAATGCCTCGCTGTGCCAGCAGCCCGGCAAGTCCCGCGAAATGATAGGCCGGCCAGCGCTTTGCCGGCCCGTACTCGGCGCCGGGGCAGAGAACAACCAGTTTCCGGTCATTGTGAAGATCAAGGCGTGCAATCGATGCTGTCGCTTCATGGCCGGCCCTGAGGCGTGGACGCTCGTCCTCGGCAAGGTCGGACGCGCCGGCGAAACGAACGAACTCATCGACAGTGCGCCGGTTTGCAGACGCTGCGGGCAGGGCGACATTGATCAGGCCGTAACGCATCTCGCCGATCATGCCGACACGGCGTGGAATACCGGCAAGAAAAGGGACTAGCGCTGATTTGAAGCTGCGCGGCAGGATGATCGCCTCGTCGAAGCGCTCGCTGCGCAGGCTTCCTGCCAATTGCCAGCGTTTGTGCAGATGCAGCCGTCCATGAGCGATATCGAGAAGCCAGCCGCGATCGATCTCGGGCATATGGGCAATCAGCGGAAACGTGGCGGCCGGTGCCATCATGTGAACGCTGCCGGCACGGTCGAGCCGTCGGAGGCGGCGGGCAAGCGCCTGCGCCATTACCATGTCGCCGACCCAGGCGGGGCCGATGATAAGCCGTTTCATGGCGCGCCTAGTGCTCCTGGGCCATACGATCAAGATAGATCCGCACGCCTAATGCGACATCCTTGAAAGCGATATCGCATCCCGCTTGCCGCAGACGCGTCAGATCGGCTTGCGTGAAGGGCTGATAGGCAGCCTCGAGCGCAGGCGGAAAGGGAATATAGCTGAGTTTGGTTGCGCCATGCCAGGCAAGGACCGCGCGCGCCACCTGGTTGAAGCTTTCAGCCTTGCCGGTGCCGACATTGAAAATGCCCGACACGTCGGGATGATCGAGGAACCATAAATTCACCGCTGCGACATCGCCGACATAGATGAAATCGCGGAGTTGTTCGCCGTCGCCGTAACCGTGCGAGCCCTTGAAGAGACGTGCCTCGCCGCCTTCGCGCAATTGCCGGTCGAGATGGAAGGCGACGCTAGCCATATTGTCCTTATGGGTTTCACCGGGGCCATAGACGTTGAAATAGCGCAACCCTACCGTTTGCGGCGGCAGATGGTCGGGGTGGGCGCGCACATACTGGTCGAACTGCCATTTCGAATAGCCGTAAGGGTTGATCGGCCCTTCGGCTCCCTCATCCTCGGTGAAGGCCGTGCGCCGCCCGTAAACCGCCGCTGACGAAGCGTAGATAAATCGTATCTTGCGCGCCGCACACCACGCCATCACATCTTTGGAATAATCGTAATTGGCGGCCATCATCGCCTTGCCATCCCACAAGGTGGTGGAAGCGCAGGCTCCTTGATGAAACACGGCGTCAACCGGGCCGAAGGAAGCGCCGTTGACGAGCATGTGGCGGAAGGTGTCCTTGTCCATGACATCGGCCACCTGCAGGCGCGCCAGATTGAGGCATTTGCGCCCGTCGCTCAGATCATCAACGACAAGAATATCCCGCCGCCCGCGCGCATTGAGTGCGGCAACCAGATTAGAGCCGATAAACCCGGCGCCGCCGGTGACAATAATCATTCCATTCGCCTATCGCGCACGCTTCAACAGCAGACGGGCAGTAGCCAGTCATGAATTGACGAAACCATCGCCGAACCTGGCAAGACATGGCTTTTTGCACCCGCGACGTCAATCGTGGCAATTCGCCATCACGCCGTCACCTGCCTTTACGCGCCGTTGGGGCTCTGGCAGGAAGAGACTGAAAATCCAGACGCACAGCGCCTTGACCAGGGACATCCGATGCTCGACGACAACAGCCTGCGCTTGCTTGCCACCGGCCTTGACCGGCTGGGCGCGGTGCGCGCACTCGTCATCGGCGACATGATCGTTGATCGCTATGTCGACGGGCATGTGGCGCGCATCTCGCCTGAAGCGCCGGTGCCGGTGGTGCTGGCGACCGGCGAGCGCCATGCGCTGGGCGGGGCGGCCAATGTGGCCCTCCATTTCGTGGCCTATGGCGGCAGCGCGACGCTTCTTGGCCTGTGCGGCGATGACGCCAATGCCGCGCTGCTCCGCCGCCTCGCGCAGGAGGCAGGATTGGCGGTGGAAGCGATTGCCGACCCCGCAAGGCGCACCACGTTGAAAACCCGCATTCTGTCGCAGCACCAGCAGATGATCCGCATCGATGAAGAAACAACCGGTGCGCCCACAGCCGCCATCGCCCAGAGCCTGATCGAGGCTGCCGCTCGCCACCTTGCTGTTGTCGACGTCGTGATCCTTTCCGACTATGGCAAGGGCGTGCTCGAAGGCAAGGTGGCGGAAGCTGTGATTACGGCCGCAATCGCCGCCGGCAAGCCGGTGTTCGTCGACCCCAAGACCGATGATTTCAACCGCTATCGCGGCGCCAGCCTCGTCAGCCCCAATCGCAAGGAAATTCTGGCCGCCACCGGGATCGCCGCCAATGATGATGCAAGTGCCGAGCGCGCCTGCCGGGCGGCCCTCGAGCGCTTCGATATCGCCGCCATCCTGCTCACCCGCAGCGAACAGGGCATGACGCTGCTGAAGCGCGGCGGGCAGGCCTTCCATGTCCATGCCCTCGCCCGTCAGGTGTTCGATGTCTCGGGCGCCGGTGATACGGCGATTGCAACCGTCGCCGCCGGTGTGGCGAGCGGGCTGCCGCTGGAGCTTGCCGTGCATCTTGGCAATGCGGCAGCCGGCATCGTCGTTGCCAAACCGGGAACCGCGACGCTGAGCGTCGGCGAATTGCGCCACGCTTTGCATCTTGACCAGTCGCACCGCCCGCAGGCGCTCACCGCAGCGCTTGACAGGGTGCGCATCTGGCGGGCGCAGGGCCTGGTCATCGGCTTCACCAATGGCGTGTTCGATCTGCTGCATGGCGGCCATCTGAACTCGCTCGAGCAGGCGGCCGCCCAATGCGATGTGCTGATCGTCGGCGTCAATTCCGACGCGTCCACGCGCCGCCTCAAGGGCCCGACGCGCCCGGTGCAAGATGAGCAGACGCGAGCAAGGCTGATTGCCTGCCTCGATTTCTGCGATCTGTCGATTGTGTTCGACGAGGATACGCCCGCCCGCCTCATCGAAGCCCTTCTCCCCGACCGCCTCTTCAAGGGGGCTGATTATGCCGGCAGGCACGTGGTGGGCGCCGATGTGGTGACGGCGAACGGCGGCAAGGTCGTGTTGCTGCCGCTGGTCGAGGGGGTGAGCACGAGCGCGACGGTGAAGCGCATTCAGGGGAATTGAGGGGGATGTGCATACAATTTACCGCTCCCTTGATGCGCAAAAGCATTCTGCGTGCATAAAGAGGCGCAGAAATGTACCAGAAGTGTGCTGCCGGAAGACTTTGAATTACGCTTTACGGAACGCGTAATTCTTGCTATTGCTATCATCTATGATCGTCAGCTATCGCGATAAGCGAACCGAGCGTTTCGCTGCCGGAGAACACGTCAAAGAGTTTTCCGGTTTCGCGCGGCAAGCCGAAATCCGGCTTGACCGGATGGACGCGGCAACGTGCCTTGCCGATCTTGGCGCTTTGCCTGGCAACCGGCTGGAACGATTGAAAGGCGATCGTGCCGGACAATTCTCGATCCGCATCAACGACCAGTGGCTGATCTGCTTTTCGTGGCCGGGGGGATCGCCCGGTCCCGCAGATATAGAAATCGTCGACGATCACTGAAGGAGCACACCTCATGGCCCGTACACCTATCCATCCTGGTGAGCATCTTGCCGAGGAGTTGCGCGAACTGGGCATGTCCGCCGCCGGGTTGTCACGGCAGATCGAAGTGCCGGTCAACCGGATCACCGCCATCATCAACGGTCAGCGCGGCATCACGGCAGATACAGCCCTGCGCCTTGGTCACTGGTTCGGCACCAGCCCACAATTCTGGATGAACCTTCAACAGCTCTACGAGCTTCGGCTCGTCGCGGGTGAAGTCGGCGAGAAGATCGCCAGGCTTCCGCGTCGCGCCGATCAATCGGCACGCGTTGAGGCGTAGCGGCATCTGTTCTGACAGTTAGCCTGTTTTCAGCTTCGCGAGCTCAGGCCAGCTTTTGCAAAACGCCTCGCGAGTGTCACGATCTGCGACTATGCCCGCGTCCCGACTGACGGAGAGGGCGTGAATACGCAATTGGTGCAGCTTGCGCAGGCGGGAAGCGAGCAGGCGCCGCTTCTGTAATTGAATATTTTGACGCCCATTCTTGACTTCATCGCCATAAACGACAATTTTCTCTCCCCGTCGTGGGGCAAAGATGATAAAGAAGATGGATTGACCCTGCACTTGCCGCTTCCTCAAGGAGACCACCACCATTCGTCGCCCATTCCAGCGCCCCGCCGCCCCTGCCGCCAAAGACGGCCCCCGTATCAACCGCGACATCCGCATTCGTGAAATCCAGCTCATCGATCAGGAAGGCCAGAATCATGGCATCGTCCTGACCGAGACCGCCATGAGCATGGCGGAAGCCGCCGGGCTTGATCTCGTCGAGATTTCCCCCAATACCGCGCCGCCGGTGTGCAAAATCCTCGATTACGGCAAATATAAATATCAGGCGCAGAAGAAGGCCGCCGAGGCCCGCCGCAACCAGAAGATCGTCGAAATCAAGGAAATCAAGTTGCGCCCGGCGATTGATGATCATGATTACGACGTCAAGATGCGCGCCATGCACTCGTTCTTCGAGGAGGGCGACAAGGTGAAGATCACCATGCGCTTCCGTGGCCGCGAAATGGCGCACCCCGATCTCGGCTTCAAGGTGCTGGACCGCGTGAAGGAAGAACTTGCCAAGGTCGCCAAGGTCGAGCTTGAACCGCGCCTTGAAGGCCGCCAGATGGTGATGGTGCTGGCCCCGCGCTGAAGGGGAGCAGATGAAGGGAGGCGATGATGGCTGTCACTGCCGGTGAACTGCGCCGCGATCTTGCCGCCGCCTTCCGCCTTGCCGAAAGCTTTGGCTACAGCGAGGGCATCTGCAACCATTTCTCCCTGCAGGTACCAGGCCACGAGGAGCGTTTCCTCATCAATCCCTATGGCGTCCACTGGTCGGAAATGACCGGCGAGATGCTCTTGCTCATTGACGGCGAGGGGCGGGTGATCGAGGGCGAAGGCGAGGTGGAGGCAACGGCGCGCAACATCCATATCGCCGCCCATCGCGCCAATCCCCGGCACGCCTGCGTGCTGCATGTCCATATGCCGTCTGCCACCTGCCTCACCATGGTGAAGGGCGGACGCCTGGCGATGGCTCACCAGACGGCCACACGCTTCCACCAGCGCATCGCCTATCAGGATCATTTCGGCGGGCTGGCGCTCGATGCCGCAGAAGGCGAGGCGATCACCGCCATCAACAAGGATGACGCCAGTGCCGACGTGGTGTTCCTGGCCAATCACGGCATCACCATCGGTGGCCCGTCAGTGGCGGTCGCGTTCGATGATCTCTATTATCTTGATCGTGCCTGCCACCAGCAGGTGCTGGCCATGTCAACCGGCCTGCAGCTGAACCTCATTCCCGAACCCTTGCTGTCGGAAACCGCGCGCCAGTACATGCAGGTGCTGGAGCATCAGGCGATCCTCCATTTCGCGGCGCTGAAGCGCGTCCACGGCGTCTAGACAAACAGAATGACAACCCCGCGTGAACCGAGGGTCACGCGGGGCTGGTCGGTTATGGCTTGCCGTCGTTCAGGCGATCTTGCGTCAGGCGATCTTGGCACCGATCTGCGGGAAGAGGTTCTTGCGGGCCTCCTCGTCGAAATCGGTCTTGAAGGCGAATTTCGCTTTCAGTGATTCGGCACGCTGGGCTGCCGGCCGGGCGTTGATTTCATCGAGATGGCGTTTCACATGCGGGAATTTCGTCCACGCATCATCACCGATCACGAACGGAACGACACGCGCCCACCCCCACACCGCCATGTCGACGATGGTGTAGGTGTCGCCCAGCATGTAGCGGTTCTTGCCAAGCTGATCGTTGAGGATGCCGTAATGGCGGTTCGCCTCATAGGCGTAGCGCTGCACCGCGTAGTCCTTGGGCTCCGGCGCGAAATGGCGGAAATGCACGCACTGGCCGGAATAGGGGCCGATGCCGGTTGCCACGAACATCAGCCATGACAGCATCGGGCCGCGCGCTGCGAGTGAATTTTCCGGCAGGAACTTGCCGGTTTTTTCAGCCAGATAAAGCAGGATGGCGTTACTGTCGAAGATCGCGACATCATCATCGGTGAGGGCGGGCGTCTTGGCATTGGGATTGATTTTCAGAAATTCAGGTGAAAATTGCTCGCCTTTGCGGGTATCGATCGAGACCGTGTCGTAAGCCAGGCCCGCTTCTTCCAGGAAAAGGGCAATTTTGAGAGGGTTTGGCGAGGGATGAAAGTAGAATTTGATCATGCTCTGTCTCCAGGAGGGTATCAGCGGTCAGGAAACCTCAAACGCCAGCCAATGCAAATCACACTCTCTTGTCGGCTGGAAGACACCCGCCGCGCCTTTCTCCAATGCATGCTTTGCATAAGTGGACTGGCGGTGCTGTCCGCCTGCGCTGGTCCGCCGCGCCGCGATATAACCGCAACGACGAGCGATGAGCCGCAGGCGCTTGCCGCTATCAATGCCTACCGGGCGCAGGCGGGCCTGCAGCCGGTGCGCCTTGATCCGGCGTTGCGCGCCGCAGCCCTGCGCCAGGCGGTGGCGATGGGTGAGGCAGGCCTCCTCTCCCATGAGATTGCCGGCGCGCTGCGCCAGCGTCTGGACGCAGTCGGCGTGCGGGATGTGATTGCCGCTGAAAATATCAGCCGCGGCACTCCCGATGTCACGCGCGCCATCCTGTCATGGCGTGGCTCACCCCCCCATGACCGCAACCTTCGACTGGCGGATGCCACCCGCATCGGCCTTGCCCGCGCCGATGGTGCAGGCGGGCCTTGGTGGGCGCTGGTGCTTGCCGGCGACCAGCGCGAGGGCGCGCGCTGGTCGCTGTGATTGTCCGCTCGCTACACCGACCCGCCGATATCGAAGGCAGCAAGGGCCGCGGCATTGACGATGTCGCTGTCGCGGGCGCCGAGCGGGGCCACCTGCACCGATTTATCAAGACCAACCATGAGCGGGCCGATAACCGTTGCCCCTCCCAGCTCCTGCAGCATCTTGGTGGAGATGGCGGCTGAGTGAAAGGCTGGCATGACCAGCACATTCGCCGGCCCCGACAGGCGGCAGAAGGGATAGCTGGTGCGCATGATATCGCCGTTGAGCGCCACATCGGCGCCCATCTCGCCATCGTATTCAAAGTCGACCTTGCGCTCGCCCAGAAGTTTGACCGCCTCGATGACCTTCTGCGAACGCTCGCCGGCGGGATGGCCGAAATTCGAGAAGGCAAGGAACGCCACGCGCGGCTCGAGACCCAGACGCCGCGCCGCGCCGGCCGCCTCGATGGCGATCTCGACGAGTTCGCGTGCGCTCGGCATTTCGGTGACCGCCGTGTCGGCCACCAGCACCATCTGCTGGCGCGAAATGACAATCGACACGCCGATCACCCGGTGCCCCGGCTTCACATCGATGACGCGGCGCACCTCGTCCATGACGACCGACGAGTTGCGGGTGACGCCCGAGACCATGCCATCGGCATCGCCGCGCGCCACCATGCAGGCAGCGAAGATGTTGCGGTCCTGATTGACCATGCGCTGACAGTCTCGTTGCAGAAATCCCTGACGCTGCAGGCGTTCATAGAGAAACTGGGCATAGATCCGGCTGCGCTCGCTGAGCCGGGCATTGATGACCGAAATGCCATCGTGCAGATCGATACCGGCCTGGCGCGCGATCTCCCTGACCCGGTCCTCACGCCCGACGAGGACGGCGCTGCCAAGCCCGGCGGCAACGAAGGCTTGCGCGGCGCGCATGACCTGTTCTTCCTCGCCTTCGGCAAAGACGATGCGCTTGGGATGGCGGCGCACTTCCGTATGCACCCGTTGCAAGGTCGCAATCACCGGATCGCGCCGCGACGCCAGCTCCATGCGGTAGGCGTCCATATCGGCAATCGGCTTGCGGGCGACGCCTGAGGCCATCGCCGCCTGCGCCACGGCCGGAGGAATGGACGAGATAAGCCGGGGATCGAAGGGGACGGGTATGATGTACTGGGGCCCATAGCGCGGGCGGGCGCCGCGATAGGCCGACACCACCTCATCTGGCACATCCTCGCGCGCCAGCATGGCGAGCGCCTTGGCGGCGGCAATCTTCATCTCTTCGTTGATCTGGGTGGCGCGGACATCGAGCGCACCCCGGAAAATGAACGGAAAGCCCAGCACATTATTGACCTGGTTCGGATAATCCGAACGGCCGGTGGCAACGATAGCATCGCCGCGCACTGCCGCGACCTCCTCCGGCGTGATTTCCGGATCGGGATTGGCCATCGCAAAGATGATCGGGTTCTTGGCCATGCTTGCCACCATCTGTGCCGTGAGCGCACCCTTGGCTGACAGGCCCAGAACGACGTCAGCGCCCTTCATGGCCTCCGCCAGCGTGCGCGCCGGGGTGGAGGCTGCGTGGGCGGCCTTCCACTGGTTCATGCCCTCGGTACGGCCGGCATAGACGACGCCCTTGGTGTCGCACAGGATGATGTTGTCGGCCGACATGCCCATCGCCTTCATCAGCTCAATGCAGGCGATGCCAGCAGACCCGGCGCCGTTGCACACCATTTTCACCTTGCTGATGTCGCGCCCCGTCAGATCGAAGGCGTTGATGAGGCCGGCAGCCGTGATGATGGCCGTGCCGTGCTGGTCATCATGAAAGACAGGGATGTCCATCAGCTCGCGCAGGCGGCTTTCGATGATGAAACATTCCGGCGCCTTGATGTCCTCCAGATTGATACCGCCAAAGGCCGGGCCGAGATGGCGCACGCAATTGATGAAGGTGTCCGCATCCTTGGTGTCGACCTCAAGGTCGATGGCGTTGACGTCGGCAAAGCGCTTGAAGAGAACGGATTTGCCTTCCATCACCGGCTTTGAGGCCAGCGCGCCCAGATCGCCAAGCCCCAGAATGGCGGTCCCGTTCGATATCACCGCCACCATATTGGCCTTGTTGGTGTAATCGAACGCCTTTGCCGGGTCCGCAGCAATCGCCAGAACCGGAATGGCGACACCCGGCGAATAGGCCAATGACAGATCGCGCTGTGTCGCCATTGGTTTTGTGGCGCGGATTTCAAGTTTGCCGGGCTTTCCCTGCGAATGGAAATCGAGCGCTTCCTGATCGGTGAACGTCGGGCGCGAGGAACGGGGCTGATCATTCATGAGCGGACATATCTCCCTGATGTTTTGCGACCATAAACGCAGGCAGCAGCGCTCAAGTCAAAGAGCTTTTGCAGCGCGCGCGCGTGATGGTGTTGCCGCCTCAACCTGCCTAATCTGCGCGCATCCCGCTTTCCTGCCCGGAGTTTCGCCAATGCCTGACATGCACATGCTGTTTGACTATGCCGGCATTATTGTGTTTTCCGCTTCCGGCGCCCTTGTTGCCTCGCGCAAGGAAATGGACATCGTCGGTTTTGCGCTGCTTGCCACCGTCACCGGGGTAGGCGGCGGCACGGTCCGCGATCTGCTGCTGGGCGTGCCGGTGTTCTGGGTTGCCGATCCAACCAGCGTCGTCATCTGCTCCGTGGTTGCAGCCATCGTCTTCTTCACTGCCCATATTCCCGAAAGCCGCTATCGCCTGCTGCTGTGGTTCGATGCCGTCGGGCTGACGGCCGTCGCCCTCAAGGGGTGCGAGAAGGCGCTGGCGGCGGGCAGTCATAGCATCACCGCCATTGTCATGGGCGTCGTGACGGCCAGTTTCGGCGGTATGATCCGGGATGTCCTGGGCGGAGAAAGTCCGCTCATCCTGCGCCGGGAAATATATATCTCTGCCGCCTTCCTCGCCGCCCTCCTTGATGTCTTGATGATCCATGCCGGTTTGCCGGCGGCTTTTGCGACGTCACTGGCGTTTCTGTCGGGATTTGGACTGCGCGCCCTTGCCTTGCGCTTCAACTGGTCATTGCCGGTCTACAAGCGGCGGGCGGGACGCACGCCGGAACAACTTGGCCTGTGAGTGCGTTTTGACTGTGAGCGTTAACACTCTGCTCATGAAATATTTCGTAACATTACGTGACACGACACGCATTCGCCTCAATGATCGACAAAGGTGATGACATGCCCGTCCTTGATCCCCAGGCCCTGAAAGACGACCGCGAAGCGCTGGCTTTTCTCGACGCCGTCCTGGGCGCGCGCCGGGCAGCTGGTTCTTTACCGTGGTTGTCACCGCTGACAACCAGATCGCTGCGCGATGAAAAGGAAAAATCGCTCGTTTTGAATTGAAATCGACGCCAGAAGGCGTGAAAAAAGCGGCGCGACCGAAAAGGTCCGCCGCTTTTTCGTGCGCCATCAGGGACGCAGCGCGATCATGATGTGTGAATAATTATTCAATTTCTTTTTTTGTCTCGTCCGCGGCGGTTAGCTCGCGCTTGTCGCGCTCGACGCGGTCAAGCGGCAGACGACCCAGCGACAGGGCGGCAGCGGCGGTCAGTGCTGCCGTGCTGGCGGTGACGATCATGGGAAACAAATCTTGCATGTGCGGTATCCAATGCCTCTGTGCCGGCGGTCCGGCTCGTTAAAAATGAGAAAAGGCCGTCGACCTTTGATAAATCGTTAATTTTTTCAAATATTCAGCCGACACCGTGTTATTTCAGCAATTCAAGGCAGCAATCAGGCTCCACAATGAAACTTTTGCGACAACGGCAGCGTAAGCCCCGCCTTCTCGTCCGGCATCCTGATGGTGCTGATTGACGAAGGCAGCACGCTGATGTCTTCTGCCCGTTGCGCCAGAACGACCGGTTTTGCGGTCGCCGCAGGGAGTTCAACGATGCCAGCCCGGTATCTGTCTAGCAACAATCCGCAAGTTGGATCCGACCTCTGGAATGTGCTGCGCTGCGACATGACCCGCCGCAAGGCGCGCGTTAGGCTGTCGCGCGGGCCTGTTGGCACCATGTGATGGCATGAGGTCTGCCAGCCGGACACGGCTTGGGCACTAGCGCCCGGAAAGGAAAAGGACCAGACAGCATGGCTGTGACGGGCGACAAGGTGCGGACTTCTTCTGGCGTATTGTCGCGTGTTGCGCCGGGAATAGCCCTCGCGGCTTTGGTCTCGGTCGCTGCTCTCTTCCTTGAACCATTCATCAAGCGATTGAGTGGGGGCGCGGTGATTGTTCCCCCGATGGTGATTGCCCTCCTCATCGGCATCGCGCTCAATCGTCTGGCGAGCCAGCCTGTCTTCGATGGCGGGTTGACCTGGTGTGTCAAGAAGCTGCTGCGCATCGCCATTGCGCTGCTTGGCCTCAAAGTCGCGCTGGGCGATATCGCTGCCCTTGGTTTTGGCATCGCCCTGCTGGTCGTCGTCAGCATGGCCGTCACGCTCGCCTCGGGCCTGGCGTTTGCCCGCTTGCTGAGGTGCCAGAGCGGGTATGGGGCGCTGGCAGGGGCTGCCACCGCCGTCTGCGGCGCATCGGCGGCGCTGGCAACGGCCACGGTCGTTCCTGATTACCGCTCGAAAGCAGCTGACGTGGCCTTTACGGTCGTTGCTGCCAATGGCCTGTCGACGCTCGTCATGATTGCCTATCCGGCGCTGTGCGTTGCGATGGGCTTGTCGCCGCAGGCGACCGGTATTCTCCTTGGCGCTACCATCCATGATGTCGCTCAGGTGGCGGGCGCTGGCTATGCTGTATCCGAGCATGTTGGAACGACGGCGGTGATCGTCAAGCTCTTCCGCGTGTTTTTGCTGCTGCCGGTGGTGCTGGCGGTCGGCTGGTGGTTTATGCGCTCGGGCGAGCGGACGGGCGAAGCGCGGGTGCCCGTGCCGCTGTTTGCGCTTGTTTTCCTCGTGCTGGCTGTCATCAACAGCTTGCTGGTGACACAACCGGCACTGGAACAGGTCTTCGCTCCGCTCAAATCCCTTGTTGTCCAGCTCTCCGGCTGGGGCCTGCTGCTGGCGATTGCCGCTCTCGGCCTTGGTACCTCGGCGCGAGCAATCCTGGCCATTGGCTGGCGTCATATCGCCGTATTCTGCGGCACCACTTTGGTGCTGCTGATCCTGGTTGCCGGTGGGCTGATGGTGCTGGCCTGATATGGCTCGTTTGACGATTGCCGGCGCCCGTGCGCTTGCTGCCGAGGCGCTCGTGCGCGCCGGTTGTCGCGAGGCGATTGCAGCGACCGTCGCCCGCGCCCTCGTCGCTGCCGAGGCGGACGGCCTCAAGGGTCACGGCATGTCGCGGCTGCCGAGTTATGCAGCCCAGGTCAGGGTAGGCAAGATCGACGGGGCGGCAACGCCACGCGCCACCCGCCCGGCGCCTGGCGTGTTGCGCGTTGATGCCGCTCATGGCTTTGCCTATCCGGCGCTTGACGTCGCGGTTGCCGAATTGCCGGCCATCGCCCGCCAGCAGGGCATTGCGGCGGCTGCCATCACCCGTTCCCATCATGCTGGCGCGGCAGGCCTTGTCGTCGAGGCTCTTGCCGAACATCGGCTGGCCGCCCTTCTTTTTGCCAATACGCCTGGCGCCATGGCGCCAGCCGGTGGGCGCCGCGCGCTGCTGGGCACCAACCCCATCGCCTTTGCCTGCATCGATCATAGCGGTGCGCCCCTCGTCATCGATCTTGCGTTGTCGAAAGTGGCGCGCGGTAACATCATGGCGGCCAAGCAGCGCGGTGACACCTTGCCCGAAGGCTGGGCTCGCGACCGCGACGGGCGTCCAACCACCGACCCCGACGAGGCGCTTGCCGGTACCATGGAGCCGATGGGAGAGGGCAAGGGGGCCGTGTTGGCGCTGATGGTCGAACTGCTCGCCGCAGCTCTCACCGGTGCCCGCTTCGCCTCGGAAGCAACGTCCTTTCTTGACGATCAGGGCTCACCGCCCGGCACCGGCCAGCTGATCATCGCCATTGACATGGCGGCCCTCTCGCCGCGCGGGCCGATGCGAGTCGCTGAATTGGCGGATTTGATCCATAATGAACCAGGCGCTCGCCTGCCCGGCGAACGGCGGATGGCGCAGCGCAAGCGCGCCGCGAGCGAAGGCCTGATTATTGATGATCAGCTGATATCCGCCATCCGCGCCATCTAACCTCGCAGGGAGCCTTTCATGTCGCACAAGCTCGATTACAAGCGCGAAGCCAACCTGATCGATGGCCACTGGGTGAGCGCCGACAGCGGCGCAACGATCAATGTCACCGACCCCGCCACCGGCGAGGTCATCGGCACGGTACCGAATATGGGGCGCACCGAAACGAAGCGTGCCATCGCGGCTGCAGCCAAGGCCCTGCCCGCGTGGAAAGCAACGACGGCAAAAGAGCGTGCAAAACTTCTTCATCGCCTGGCTGATCTGATCGAGCAGGAAGTGGAGGGGCTCGGCACCCTGCTCACCGTCGAGCAGGGAAAACCGCTGGCGGAAGCGCGCGGCGAGGTGATGTTTTCGGCCGCCTATGTGCGCTGGTTTGCCGAGGAAGCGCAGCGCGTCTATGGCGATGTCATCCCGTCGCCCTGGCCCGGGCGCAAAATTCTCGTCACGCGCGAGCCAGTCGGCGTCGTGGCGGCGATTACGCCGTGGAATTTTCCATCCTCCATGATCTCGCGCAAAATCGGCCCGGCGCTGGCGGTCGGGTGCACGGTGGTGGTGAAGCCTGCTGAACTGACGCCCTATTCAGGCCTTGCCTGGGGCGCCCTGGCGGAGAAGGCCGGTATCCCGCCTGGTGTCGTCAACATCGTCACCGGAACGCCGGCCGATATCGGCGCTGAAATGACGTCAAACCCGCAGGTGCGCAAAATCTCGTTTACCGGCTCGACGGCGGTTGGCAAGCTGCTGCTGGCACAATCGGCGGCGACGGTGAAGCGCGTCTCCATGGAGCTGGGCGGCAACGCCCCCTTCATCGTTTTTGATGATGCCGACATAGCGCGCGCGGTTGAAGGGGCGATGATCGCCAAATACCGCAATTCTGGCCAGACCTGCGTGTGCACCAACCGCTTTCTCGTGCAGGCGGGCATTTATGATGCCTTTGCCGAAAAATTTGCCGCCGCCGCCTCCCGCATGAAGATCGGCAACGGTCTTGAGCCCGGCACGCAGCAGGGGCCGCTCATCGACGGGCGGGCCTTGGCGAAAGTGGAGCGGCTGATCGCCGACGCGCTCGAGAAGGGCGCGCGGATTGCCACCGGCGGCAAACCCCATGCCCTGGGCGGCACCTTCTATGAGCCGACCGTGCTGACCGGCGTCACCACCCAGATGAAACTGGCGCGCGAGGAAATTTTTGGTCCCGTCGCGCCCCTCTTTCGCTTTGAGCGCGAAGAGGAGGCCATTGCCATGGCCAACGACACTGAATACGGCCTGGCCGCCTATTTCTACACCAGCGATCTTGCTCGCGCCTTCCGCGTGTCGGACGGGTTGAAATACGGGATGGTCGGCGTCAATGAGGGGATGATCACCACCGAGGTGGCGCCCTTCGGCGGCGTCAAGGAATCAGGCCTTGGCCGCGAGGGCTCGAAGTTCGGCGTCGAGGAATATCTCGACATGAAATATCTCTGCCTCGGCGGGCTGGCTTAATCCGCCAGCGCCTTCACGAAGAAATCCTCGGCGCCGAAATTGCCCGATTTGAGCGTGATCGTCAGCCCGCGAACAGCTTCCGGCCCGTCGATGACACGCATCCACGGCACGCCGGGATCGATTTCCGGTCCGATGGAGAGCGCCCGGATGCCAAGCCCCTGCACCACCGCGCCTGACGTCTCCCCGCCGGCAACCACAAGACGGGTCACACCTCGCTCGACCAGAAGTCTGGCGGTGTCGGCCAGCAGATGCTCGATCATGGCGCCCGCCGCCTCGCGCCCGAGCACGCTTTGCACCTTGGCTACCCGTTCCGGTTCGGACCCGGAGTAAATGAGCGCCGGGCTTGGCGCAGCCAGCGCAAACTCAGCAAGCGTGCCTGCGGTGATCTCCCCTCCTGGAAGCGCAAGCGGGTCGATTGCAAACGCCGGCACGCCGGCTGCTTGTGCGGCGGCGATCTGGCGCCGCGTCATCGCTGAGCAGCTGCCGGCGAGGATTGCTGCCTTGCCGGGGGGCAGGTCAAACGGCGAGGCGGTGTGCATCGCCCCCTTCCGCAGCAGCGCCGGCAGCCCAAGGGCGATGCCCGAGCCGCCGGTGATGAGCGGCTGATCGTAAATGGCGGCGGCCAGAATGCGCAAATCCTCATCATCGATGGCATCGGCAACCGCGTAGCGAAAGCCCTCCTGCTTCAGCGCCGCGATCGCCGTGCGCGCCGCCTGCGCCCCCTTGCGGATGGTTGCGAGAGCGAGCAGGCCGACGCGATGGGCGCTTTGGGCGGCCATGAGGCGCCTGAGACTGGCGTCCCGCATGGGGGTCAGCGGGTGATCCCTCATGGCGCTTTCGTTGAGCGGCTCCCCGTTCACGAACAGATAGCCCTGATAGATGGTGCGCCCCGCCGCCGGAAAGGCAGGGCAGACGAGGGCGATATCCGCGCCGACCTCATCCATCAGCGCATCCGCCACCGGGCCGATATTGCCCTGTGGTGTCGAATCGAAGGTCGAGCAATATTTGAAGAGAAGGCGCTGCGCTCCCGCCGCCCGCAGCGCCCGGGCTGCTGCAACCGACTGCGCAACCGCGTCCTCGACTGGCGCGGTGCGCGATTTGAGGGCGACCACCACCGCCTCCGCCGATGGCAGGTCACCTTGCGGCACGCCGATCGTCTGCACCGTGGTGAGCCCGCCGCGCGCCAGCATCAGCGCGACGTCGCTCGCCCCTGTCATATCATCGGCCACCACCCCGATCAGCATGCGCGTCTCCCGTGCCCGTCCAGGCGCCAAGTGATAGCCGCCATGCACGCTCAAGCAAAGGGCGCCGATTGATCATTGCCGGCAATCCGTGAATGATGAGGCATGTCGCAGACAACCCTTGACCATCTTGTCATTATCGCCCCCTCGCTCGCGGCGGGCGTCGCCCATGTCGAGGACATGCTGGGCGTCACACCAGGCGCTGGCGGCGAGCATCCGCTGATGGGGACCCATAATCGCCTGATCCAGCTCGGCAACGACGTCTTTCTCGAAGTGCTTGCCATCAACCCCGCCGCACCAACGCCTTCTCATGCGCGCTGGTTTGGCCTTGACGATCAGCAGCGCCTCAGGCGGGACTGGGACGAGGGGCGGCGCTTGCGTGCCTATGTTGCACGCACACCGCGCCTCAGCGAGCATCTGGCCCGCGAGGCTCCGGTACTGGGTGCGGTGACCCGTGCGAGCCGCGGTGATCTCGTCTGGCATTTCGGTGTGACCGCCGACGGGGCATTGCCCCTCGACGGGGCAGCGCCTTATCTGATGGACTGGGGGTTGATTGGGCCGCAAGCGGCTCGCATGGCGGAGGCTGGGCTGAAGCTGAACCAGCTCATCGTTGAAACGCCCGCCATCGCCGTCGCTTCAGCCTTGATTGATCGGCTCGACATGTGCGCCAGGCCGACGCTGCGGTCAGGTCAGGTCATCCGTCTCCTTGCCGTCATTGACACGCCTGCGGGTCCACGGTTGCTCTGCTGAAGCACGATGCATAGAGTCGCTGCTGTCATGGACATGAGCAACCCACCTCACATCAAGCCGTGCGGCGATGCGGCGCTGGTCATCGAGTATGGTGATACGGTCGATGCCGCCCTCAATCGTCGCGTGCTGGCGCTGGACGCCTATCTGGCCAGGCACCCCGTGGGGGGCATCAGCGAGACGGTGCCGACCTATCGCTCGCTTCTCGTTCATTATGACCCGCTCCGCCTCGACTACGCCGACCTGTCGGCAGCCCTTCTGGAGGCTGCCGCCGTGAGCGGTTCAGATAGCGCAACCGGCACGCGCTGGCGCATTCCGGTCGTCTATGGCGGCGAGTATGGCGTCGATCTGGCCGAAATTGCCGCCCGCCACCATATGCGCGAGGAGGAGGTCATCCGCCGCCACAGCGCCGGCATCTACCGGGTCTATATGCTGGGCTTCATGCCGGGCTTTGCCTATCTGGGCGGACTTGATCCGGCACTCGCCACCCCGCGCCGCGACGATCCGCGCCTTGAGACACCCGCCGGCACCATTTCGATTGGCGGTGTGCAGGCAGGTGTCCAGTGTCTGGCCGCCCCCAGTGGCTGGCATCTCCTCGGGCGCACGCCGGTGCGCACCTATCAGCCGGGGCGTGAGCCGATGTTTCTGGTCGAGCCGGGCGATGAGGTGACGTTCGCGCCTATAGCGGCTGATCTCTTTGCTGGCCTTGAGGCGCGCGCTTCTGCAGGCGAGATGATTGCTGAAAAGGTGCAGCCTTGAGCCAGCTGCGCGTGCTTCAGGTCGGCCCGGTGACATCCGTACAGGATTTCGGACGCTTCGGTGGTCAGCGTTATGGGCTTGGGACTGCGGGCGCGCTTGACCGCTGGTCGCTTGCAGCCGCCAACGCGCTCGTCGGTTCCAGACAAACGGCGCCGGCAATTGAAATCGGCCCCTTTGCCTGCCGCTTCAAAGTAGAGGGCGGCGCGGTGCGGATCGCCCTGTGTGGCGCCTCCCGCCCGGCGTCGATTAACGGGCGGACACTGGCGTTTAATTCCACGGCACTCATCGCTGATGGGGAAACGCTTGATATCAGGGCGGCGCAGGGCGCGGTCTTCTCCTATCTGGCGATGGAGGGCGGGATCGCCGGCGAGCCGATCTTCGGCAGCTTCTCGGTCCATGCGCGGCTTGGTCTTGGCGCTCCTTTTCCCCGGGCGCTTGCCTCGGGCGATGTTCTGACGGTTGGTAATGCCGATCAATCAGCCGGCGAACGCCGGTTGGCGCTGCCCGCTGCCGATAATGGGCCGATCCGCATTGTTCTGGGCCCCCAGGATGATTATTTCACCCCTGCCGCCATTGCGGCACTCCAGGAAACGGTGTGGAGGATATCCGCCACCTCTGACCGCATGGGCTATCGCCTCGAAGGTCCGCCGCTTGCCCACGCCAAAGGTCACAACATCGTATCCGACGGCATCACCAATGGCGCCATCCAGGTGCCGGGCAATGGCCAGCCGCTGGTGTTGCTGGCGGACCGTGGCACCACCGGCGGCTATCCTAAAATCGCTGTTATCCTTTCTTGCGATCTTCACCGCTTTGCCCAGATACCGGCAGGCGGCGCGGTGCGCTTCAAGGCGGTGAGCGTTGCCGAAGCGCAGACGGCCAGCCGAGCCTTTGCCGCAGCGCTCGGCGACTTGCCAGCGCACGTCGGCGATGCCCATGACTGGACGATCTCCGCCGAGGCGCTGCTTGCCGCCAATCTTGCCGGCCAGGCGGTTGATGCGCAAACCGACAACCCGTGAGGACAACGCCATGCAGGTCGATCTCAATAGCGATATGGGCGAAAGCTTCGGCCCGTGGACCATGGCGGATGATGCCGCCATGCTCGATATCGTCACCAGCGCCAATATCGCCTGTGGCTTTCACGGCGGCGATGATCAGGTGATGCTGAAAACGGTGAGGCTTGCCAAAGCGCGTGGTGTGGGCATTGGCGCCCATCCTGGCCTGCGTGACCTCCAGGGGTTCGGGCGGCGCGCGATGATCGGCCTCAGCGAAAGCGAGATCGAAACC
The DNA here is from genome assembly GCF_021731865.1 of Raskinella chloraquaticus (SeqCode). Classification (NCBI taxonomy): domain Bacteria; kingdom Pseudomonadati; phylum Pseudomonadota; class Alphaproteobacteria; order Hyphomicrobiales; family Phreatobacteraceae; genus Raskinella (SeqCode); species Raskinella chloraquaticus (SeqCode). Next base: position 35,610 of record NZ_JAKFWN010000040.1, read on the forward strand.
ATGGTCGCCTACCAGATCGGCGCCCTGCAGGCGATCGCCACCATGGCGGGCGCGAAGGTGACGCATGTGAAGGCGCATGGGGCGCTCGGCAACATGTCCTATGTCGAAGCGCCGGTGGCGCGCGCCGTTGCGAACGCGGTCAAGGCGGTCGATCCCTCGCTCAAGCTGGTGGTCCTGCCGCTGTCGCAGATTGAAAGAGCCGGCGAAGCCTCAGGCCTCATGCTGGCGCGCGAGGTATTTGCCGATCGCGCCTATGAAGATGACGGCACGCTGATGTCGCGCCAAAAGCCGGGCTCGGTCCTGCATGATCCCGCTGTCGTCGCTGAGCGGGCGTGGCGGATGGTGGCTGACAAGGCGATCATCGCCGCCTCGGGAAAAATATTGAAGGCAGGTGTTGATACCATCTGTATTCACAGCGACAGCCCCGGCGCCATCGCCATGGCCCAAGCCGTGCGGGCGCGCCTGGTAACGGAAGGAGTTTCCCTTAAACGCTTTGCCTGACGCAGCAAGAGATAAGTTTATTCTCCGTTCCAACACAGATCGAAATTTTGTTCTATAACCAGCCCGTTCCGACGATGCTCATTCTTTTGTCAGCGAAAGCCCTTGAGCCGGCGCTCGTTGCGGAACATAACCAGCGGCGTGGACAGCTTGATCAATCGCGAGGACGTGGGAGGACGGGTGGCGAAGCTGCGATTTTTTCCGGTCTCCTATGACGTCGACGGGCGCATCGTGCTTGTCGTCGGCGATGGCGCCCAGGCGTTGCAGAAACTGCGTCTCCTGGTGCGCTCGAGGGCGCGGCTGCGGCTGATCTCGGCCTGTCCTGCGGCTGACCTTGCAGCCTTCATTGCCGAGCACGAGGTCGAGCAGGTGGCTCTCGGTCTTTGTCCGTGCCTGATCAAGGGTGCAGCACTTGTTTTCATCGCCAGCGGTGATGAACAGCAGGACGCTGCGCTGTCCGCCATGACGCGCGCCTGTGGCGTGCCGGTTAACGTCGTTGATCGCCCGCACCTGTCTGATTTTGCTGTTCCGGCGATTGTTGATCGCGCACCGATTGCGGTAGCTATTTCAAGCGATGGCTTCGCGCCCGTTCTAGCGCAGCGCGTGCGGGCGCTCATCGAGGCAGCCCTGCCGCCGCAATTCGGACGCCTCGGCGCCCTCGCGCAAGCCATCCGTACAGCCGTGATGACGACGCTTCACGACAGCGCATCGCGTCGCAAATTCTGGGCCTGGATATTTGACGGTGAGGCCGGCCGCCTGGCGCTCGATGGCCATGACGAGCAGGCGCGCATTCTTGCCTTGCAGGGCCTCAGGGAGGCAAGCCTCGCGCCCGCACGCGGCATCGTCTATCTGGTCGGAGCCGGTCCGGGCGCGGAAGACCTGCTGACGCTGCGCGCCCATCGTCTGCTGCAATCGGCCGATGTGATTGTCTATGACGCGCTGGTGCCTGAAGCGGTGCTGGCGATGGGCCGGCGCGATGCCGAGCGGCTGTCGGTTGGCAAGCGCAAGGGCCGCCATTCAATGCCGCAGGACGAGATCAATGCGCTCCTCGTGCGCCTTGCGGGCGAAGGCCATAGGGTGGTGCGCCTCAAGGCGGGCGATCCGCTGGTGTTCGGGCGCGTCGGCGAAGAGATCGCGGCGCTGCGTGAAGCGGCCATTCGCTTCGAAATCGTGCCAGGCATCACGGCAGCGCTCGCCGCCGCCGCTGACAGCCATATTCCGCTGACCCTGCGCGGGGTTGCCTCCCACATCGTCTTTGCCACCGCGCACGGTGCCGAGGGTGAGGAACCGGCGGGCTATGAGGCGCTGGCCGCGTCGGGCGCCACCATTGCGCTTTACATGGGCAAAAGCGTCGCCGATAAAGCCGTCGCCAGGCTGGTCGCCGGTGGTCTTGCCGCCACGATGCCGGCGGTAGCGGTCGAGAATGCGGGGCGCGCTGGTCGACGCATCCTGCGTGGCACCCTTGGCGATCTGCCCCTGCTGGTGAAGCGTGAGGACGTTACCGGACCTGTGCTCATTCTGATCGGGCCGGCGATTGCCCATGCCAGCGACGCGCTTGCCGAAAATCTTGCTGCTGCCCTGTCAGCCGCTGCCTGAAGGATAAATGATGGCCAAACCCGCCCGCAATTTCGAAGCCGTCGTCGCGAGCGCTAACGCGCTGGCGTCCGGCGCCGTTGTGTATCGGACTGCCGAGGGCAGCTGGAGCCCGCACTTTAAGGATGCGCTGATCGCCCGCTCGAAAAGCGAGGCGGAGGCCTTGCTGGCTGCCGCCGATGGCGATGTCAAGGCAACGCTCATCGTCGAATTGGCGCTGATCGAGGTGGCCCTTGAAGAAGGGGTTGCCCCGCGCCCGCGCTCCTTGCGCGAGCGTATCCGCGCCGAAGGACCCACCGTTCCCATCCCGCAGGACCCGCAGCCTGTTATCCGCACCTGAAACGCCGGCCGGATCGCACATCAAGGACAGACCATGTATCGCTATGATGAATTCGACCACCGCTTTGTCATGGAACGGACAAAGGAATTCGCCGGCCAGGTCACCCGTCGCCTGTCGGGTGAGCTCAGTGAAGAGCAGTTCCGCCCGCTACGCCTGATGAACGGCGTCTACCTCCAGCTCCATGCCTATATGCTGCGCATCGCCATTCCCTATGGCACGCTGTCATCGCGCCAGCTGCGCAAGCTTGCCGATATTGCCCGGCGCTACGACCGCGATTATGGGCATTTCACCACCCGTCAGAACCTGCAGTTCAACTGGATCAAGCTTGCCGACATGCCAGCCATCCTTGCTGAACTCGCCGAGGTCGAAATGCACGCCATCCAGACCTCGGGCAATTGTATCCGCAACGTGACTGCAGATCATTTTGCCGGTGCTGCGGCCGATGAAATCGCCGATCCGCGGCCATGGGCGGAAATCATCCGCCAATGGTCATCGCTCCATCCGGAATTTTCCTTCCTGCCTCGCAAATTCAAGGTGGCGGTGACGGGTGCTGCCAAGGACCGCGCCGCCATTCAGGTGCACGATATCGGTCTTGAACTGAAGCGCAACGACAAGGGCGAAAACGGCTTTGCCGTGTGGGTCGGCGGTGGCCAGGGCCGCACGCCGATGATCGCCAAGAAGCTCACCGATTTCCTCCCCGAAAGCGATATTCTGGCGTATTGCGACGCGATTCTGCGGGTCTATAACCTCGAAGGCCGCCGCGACAACAAATACAAGGCCCGCATCAAGATCCTGGTCCATGAAATGGGTGAGGAGGAGATGCGGGCTGCGGTCGAGAAGGAATTCGCCGCGATCAGGGGCAAGACGCTCACTGTCCCGGCGCCGGAAATCGCCCGCATCAATGCTTATTTTGCGCCGCCCGCCTATCAGCTGTGCGATCCGGCAACGCCGGTATTTGTTGCCGCACAAGCAGCCGACAGCCAGTTCCGCATGTTTGCCGAGCGCAACGTCACGCCCCACAAGCAGCCGGGCTACGGTGTGCTGACGATTTCGCTGAAACCAGTCGGCGGACCGCCCGGCGATGCCACCTCATCACAGATGGACCGCATCGCTGATCTGGCTGAGCGCTACGGTCATGACGAAATCCGCGTCAGCCACGAGCAGAACCTGGTGCTGCCGCATGTCCGTCTGGACGATCTTCCGGCCATCCACGCAAGCCTCATCGAGGGCGGACTTGCCACCGCCAATGCCGGCCTCATCACCGATATCATCGCCTGTCCAGGGCTTGATTACTGCACCCTCGCCAATGCCCGCTCGATCCCGGTCGCCCAGCGCATTTCCGAACGCTTCGCCGACATCGCGCGCCAGCGCGATATTGGTGATCTGAAGTTAAAGATCTCCGGCTGCATCAATGCCTGCGGTCATCACCATGTCGGCCATATCGGCATTCTCGGCGTTGATCGCAAGGGTGAAGAATTTTATCAGATCACCCTTGGCGGCTCGGGCGATGAAACCTGCGCCATCGGCGAGATCGCCGGGCGCGGTTTTTCCAGCGACGAGATTGTCGGTGCGGTTGAAACGGTCGTTGATACCTATCTGAAGCTGCGCCAGACGCCGCAGGAAGATTTCCTCGCCGCCTACCGCCGCCTCGGTTCCGCCCCCTTCCAGGAAGCGCTCTACGTCGCCTGACCCCGCTCAAGGATCATCGCATGCCTCTTTACCGCAACGGCCAGTTTGTCAGCGATGACTGGAGTTTTGCTGACGACAACGAGATATTGGGCGCTGGCCCGAGCGTCGTTTCCAAAGCCCGTTTTCTGCAAGATCGCGACGGCTTGCTGGCCCGCAACGCCCCGCTCGGCCTTGTCTTGCAGGCCGGTGAGAATTTCACCGATATCGAGGAGGATCTGCTGCATTTTGCGATGATTGTCCTGACGCTGCCCAAATTCACCGATGGGCGGGCCTATTCGCTCGCCTATCTGTTGCGGGATCGTTACGATTTCAGCGGCGAGATCAGGGCACGTGGCGACGTGCTGCGCGATCAGGTGAGCTTTTTGCTGCGCGCCGGTTTCGATAGCCTTGAGGTCAGCAATGAGCCAACCATCAGGGCGCTCGCCGCAGGCGACGTGAAAGGGGTCTCGGTACGCTATCAGCCGGCCGCCGATGACACAGGCGACACATCGCCTGAGGGCGCCCGGCCATGGCTGCGGCTTGCGCGCTGAAATCGGGTGAGAGTGGGCGGCGTTCCGCCCCCACCCCGGGACGAACGAGCATGGCGCGCACGGCCAAACAAAACGGGTCGTCGTCGGCGCGCGGCAACGGTTAGTTGCAGTGCGGTGGCGTTAGGCGCCGCTGTCAGAAGCGAATGGGCGTCAATTGCAGATTGATGCCTGAAGCCTTGGCGATGTCGACGAAGGCGGCACGATCCGGATAGGACGCGCCTTCCAGCACCGCCACATCATCGCGCACCGGCGCGGCGGCAACGAACTCATAACTGCGGTTGCGCCTCCACAAGGCACCTTGCGATACCCCGTCGAGCAACACCAGGTCAGCCGCAACTTCAGCTTCGATGTCAGCGCTGCGCATGACTGATCGCAGAAGTGCCGAGACGGTGGTGCGGAAATTGGCTTCAAAGCTGGCAGCAATCAGTGTCATGGCAACAAAACCTGTCGACGAAGCGGACCATACCGCAGCTCGAAAGATAGCTCGAAATCAGCCGGACGTAACTGGTTTGGGTTTTTCTTTTTTATGCGTAAGAGAGAAATATATCTTATATTCAGCAAATTATGGAGATGATTAAACCTTCTGCAGCCAACAGCCTTCAATTTGAAAGAAAATTATTCCTTTTGCTGCGATGCCGTCGCTGCACCCTTGCGGTCAAAAAGGAGGCTGGCGCGCCGATACCCGCTGAGCCAGAGAACGAGGCTGTAGGCAAGCATGACGAAAAGGCCGATAACGATCAGGAGGGCTGCCTTTGCAAGGCTGTGTCCCGCAAAGAGTATCTGAACGGCCGGCAGAGCGAGCACGAGCCACATCAGTGCCGCGACGATCAGCGAGCCAAGGACCGTCCGCCATAAAACGGCGTAGAGACGCGGATCAAGCGCAATCAGCTTTGAACGGTGGGCGGCGATGGCAAGGATTACAAAGCTGATCCATGCGGCAATCGCGGTGGCGGCGGCGATGCCGGCAGCCCCCAGACGCTCGGCAAGCACGATTTTGAGCGTGATGCTGACCACCAATACGCCCGCCGCCACACGCACGGGCGTTGTCGTATCGCCTTTGGCCTGAAAGGTCGGCACCAGACAGCGCATGAGGATGCTGGCGGGGATGCCCAGCGCATAGGCTGCGACAATCGCCGCCGTCTGCGTGGCATCGCTTGGCAGGAAGGCACCATACCCGAACAGACCCGACACCGCCGCCTGCGCTCCGATTGCCATCATGGCCGCCACCGGCAGGCTGGTGAGGAGCGCCAACTCATTGGCCTTGGCGAACGCTGATACGGCCGCCGCGTCATCCTTCGTTGCAAAAGCGTGGCTCAACGTCGGGAGCACGACGGTCGACAGCGCCAGGCCGATAACGCCGAATGGCAACTGGTAGAGCCTGTCGGCGTAGTAGAGATATGAAATCTGCCCTGCCGGCAGGAAGGAGACGATGATGGTGTCGGCGAAGGCCGAAATCTGCACGACGCCAGAGCCCAGTACCGCCGGGCCGAGCCGACGCAGAAACGTCTTCAGGCTGTTAGACCACGCAATGATACCCGGCAGCAGGGCTTCACCCGTGCGCCGCAGTGAAAGAGCGACGACGCCTGCCTGGACGAGCCCCGAGAGGGGAACGGCAATCGCCAGCGCCAGGCCCGGATCGCCAAGGCGTGGTGATAAAAGCCACAAGGCGAGAACCAGAATGACATTAAGCAGCACCGGAGCCGCCGCCGCCGCCGCGTAGCGCCCATGCACCTGCGCCAGCGAGGCATAGAAAGCCATGATACTCATGAAGACAAGATAGATGCCGGTATAGCGCAGATAGGTGATGGCCAGCGGCGCGCGTTGCACGTCGTTCACCATGCCCGGCGCCAGGAGTGCGATGGCTTTTTCGGCGAATAGGATCAGCAGCAGCGACACCGTCAGGCTTGCCAGCAGGAGAAGCGACAGGGTCGAGCGCGCGAAACGGCTGGCCTCGCCCCGCTTCTCACCAAGGTGAAGCGCGGTAAAGCTCGGTACAAAGGCTGCCTGAAACGCCCCTTCGGCAAACAGCGCGCGAAACTGGTTGGGAATGCGGAACGCGACCACGAAGGCGTCCGCCACCGGGCCCGCGCCGAGGAGCGCAGCAAATACCGTGTCGCGGACAAAGCCGGTGATCCGGCTTACCAGCGTCAGGAAACCAACCGAGGCAACGGCACGAATCATGATCGGGTGTCTGCGCAAGAGAAGAGGAGTAATGATAGCTGGTCAGCGGCGCCGAGTAACATGTTTGGTGCTCGCAGGGGAGGGCGAAGCCTTTTGATCCCGCCAGCCTCGCATCTGTCGCCTGCGCGGGGTTGCCATGTCGGTTCATGCATATTTGTATCACAAGACGTATCATTGCCCCGCTATGCTGGTATGAGATGAGGAGATCCATGATGTCGCTGTCCTACATGACCGGCTTTGGCAACAGCTTCGAGACCGAGGCGTTGCCCGGCACCCTGCCACAGGGGCGCAATTCGCCACAGAAATGCGCCTATGGCCTTTATGCTGAACAGTTGAGCGGCTCGCCCTTCACCGCGCCGCGCGCCCAGAATGAGCGCTCCTGGCTCTACCGCATCCGCCCCTCGGTGTGCCATACGGGCCGCTTCACCCCTCTCCCCGGTGGCGGCTGGCTGAGCGCGCCCGACCACCACCATGCTGCGCTCATCGGCCAGATGCGCTGGGATCCGACACCAATTCCCGACAAGCCCACGACGTTTCTGGGCGGCGTCCACACCATGACGACGGCGGGTGACACGCAGGGGCAGAGCGGCATGGCCGCCCATGTCTATCTCATCACCGCACCGATGGTTGATGAATGCTTCTACAATGCCGACGGCGAAATGATGTTTGTCCTGCAGCAGGGGCGCCTGCGCTTTGTCACCGAATTCGGCATCATTGCCGCTGAACCCTGCGAGATTGTTGTTATTCCCCGCGGTGTTACATTCCGTGTCGAGCCACTGGAGGGGGTGGCGCGCGGCTATCTGTGCGAGAATTATGGTGCCGCCTTCACTCTGCCCGAGCGCGGGCCGATCGGCGCCAATTGCCTTGCCAATGCGCGCGATTTCAAAGTGCCCGTCGCCGCTTATGAGGATGTGGAGCGGCCGGTGCGTCTCGTCGTCAAATGGGGGGGATGTTTCTATGAAACGACCATCGCCCAATCGCCGCTTGATGTGGTGGCCTGGCACGGCAATTACGCCCCTTACAAATATGATCTGCGATCATTCTCGCCCGTCGGCGCCATTTCATTCGACCATCCCGATCCCTCGATCTTCACCGTCCTCACATCCGCCTCGGAAACCGCCGGCACGGCCAATATCGATTTTGTCATTTTTCCAGAGCGCTGGGCGGTCGCGGAAAATACCTTCCGCCCGCCCTGGTATCATCGCAACATCATGTCGGAATTCATGGGCCTCATCCACGGCGTCTATGATGCCAAGCCGCAAGGCTTCGTGCCCGGCGGCATGAGCCTTCACAACATGATGCTGCCGCACGGCCCGGACGCCGAGGCCTTCGAGCACGCCAGCAATGGCGAGCAGAAACCGGTGAAGCTCTCCAATACGCTCGCTTTCATGTTCGAAACGCGGTTGCCGCAGCACGTCAGCGATTATGCTGCACGATTGCCAACGCTTCAGGACAATTATGTCGATTGCTGGAAGGGCCTGAAGAAGCATTTCAACCCGGCCAAGCCCTGAACCCTGCCACGGAGACAGAACCAGATGACCAGCAAATCCTTCGCCTCGGCAGGCGACCTCAGCGACAAGACCATCACGTTTTCAGCTGTGGGCGAGGGGCTCTACGCCTTCACCGCCGAGGGCGATCCCAATTCCGGCATCATCGTCGGCGACGAGGCGTGCATGGTGATCGACGCCCAGTCGACGCCGGCCATGGCAGGCCAGGTGATCGAGCGGGTGCGCAGCGTCACCGACAAGCCGATCGCCTATGTCGTATTGTCTCATTACCATGCGGTGCGTGTGCTTGGCGCCTCGGCTTACGGCGCCCATACGATTATCGCGTCGTCCGCCACCCGCGATCTCATCGTCGAGCGCGGGCAGCAGGATTGGGATTCGGAATTCGGCCGCTTTCCCCGGCTCTTTCGCGGAGCTGACAGCATTCCCGGCCTCACCTGGCCGACCGTTACCTTTCGCGACGAAATGACAGTGTGGCTTGGCAGGCGCGAGGTGCGCCTGCTGCATATCGGGCGCGGTCATACGGCAGGCGACATCGTTGCCGTCGTGCCCGATAGCGGCGTCGTCTTTTCCGGCGATCTCGTCGAGTATCATTCCGCCTGCTATTGCGGCGATGCGCATTTTGCTGACTGGCCGCAGACCTTGAAAAACCTGCGCGCCTTGCAGCCAACCGCTCTCGTGCCTGGGCGCGGTGCGGCGCTGGTTGGGCCGGACAAGGTTGAGGCAGCCATTGCCGGGACGGATGCGTTCCTGCAGGCGCTCTACGGCACGGTGGAGAAAGCGGTGAAGGCCGGCGCCTCGCTGAAAGAGGCTTTTGCCGCCGTGCGTCAGGCGATGGACGGCCCGTTTGGCACGTACGCGATCTATGAGCATTGCCTGCCCTTCAACGTCGCGCGCGCTTATGACGAGGCGATGGGGATTGCTCATCCCGTCATCTGGACGGCAGCGCGCGACCGCGAGATGTGGAGCGCCTTGCAGGGGTGAGGATGCCACCCGCCGGCTGGGCCTAGCCGCGCACGATGGTGAGCGCCTGACGGGCCGCCTCCTGCCCGCTCTCCCAGGCCCCGCCAACCGTTCCCCACATCGTATCGTGGCCGGCCTCTCCGGCAAAGCGCACCCGTCCCGCATGCCATTCACGCAGGGCCGTGCGTGCCCGGGCCTGGCCAGGAGGGGCAACCGACCAGGCGCCGCCAATATAGGGATTGCGGCCCCACAGCGTCGCAGCGTCACGGCGGATGGCCGGGCCGATACCGCTGCCGAAATGGCTGATCAGCCAGTCGCGGGCATAAGAAACGGCAGTCTCTTTGCCGGCAGCTTCAAGTTCGCGGGCAAAAATGCCGCCCGTTGCCACATACCAGACATTGCTGCCACCCGAGCGGGCAAGCGCTGCGAAGGTCCGCTCATCGCGCGTTGCCGAGAAAACATGGGTGTCATCAGCGATATCAACGACCCCGCTGGCGATTTCAAATCCGATATGCAGGAAATCACTGAGTTTGAGGGTCTGGAAGGCTGCCGTCTGCTGCGCATCAAGCGCCGGGGTGAAGGCGATCATGCCCTTGGCGATGACGTCGGTTGCAACTGTCACGATGGCGATACGGGCGTTGAGAGTGCCTTGCGCCGTTTCGATCCGCACCCCCTCATCACCGGTCGTGATGGCGCTCACCGCCGCGTTGAAGGCAATCGGCAGACCACGCCCGAGCGTGGCGATCAAAGTCCCAAGCCCTGTCCGGCAAAACAGGTCAGGGCCGCTGGCAACGCGGCCGAAATCGAGGATGGACACCTCGGAAAGCGGCCTGCCGATATCAAAGGCGCCGAGGCGGAATGATACCGCCTGGCGCCATTCGGCAGGTTCACGGGGCAGGCTCGCCGCTGCCGCTCCATCATCACCCCGCTCAGCAGCGGCTATGATGCTGGCTTCACCCGTCTCAACCGCATTGCGATAGGCTGTCGTCTCCTCTTCGCTGGGCAGGCGATCGGGTGCCGCCAGCCTCAGCGTGCGCTGATCCTCGTAAAGCGCAAAGCCCAGATCATGGCCGAATTTGACCAGAGGGTTCTTGTCAGCCGCATGCAGCCAATGGGCGCCGTGATCAAAGGGCGCGTTGAAGGTGATCGTGTCGGTGAAGCAGCGCCCGCCAAGCCGCGAGGACGCTTCCAGCACCAGCACGCTGAGGCCGGCGCGAACCAGCACGCGGGCAGCCGCTATTCCCGCTGTTCCAGCGCCGATGATCGCCACATCAACATCACGCTGCGCCAGAGCCATGGCTCGCTGCACTCCTGTCCATGTCCGGCGCCGACCGTACCGTGCCGTCCCATGCCTCTCGGGTAAGGGCGAATCGTGATCGCTCTGTCAGCCTGTTTCTGCCGTCATTAACTCTGGGTAGCAACCCGCATACCATCTGCCGGGCCACCTATGCTATCCTTGCTTCATGACAAGCTGTTGCCGCTGCCTTTGAACCGGCTCGGCTGACAGAATCCTGTGCAGACGCGAACCACCGGATACAAACGGGATAGGACGCCATGGCCGTCGTCAATAGCCTGCTCGACCATATCGGGCGTTTCATTGCCCATCATATCGGCACGCCGTCGGCGTCTGCCAAGCCGCCACCGCCAGAGGCAACCGCGCGCCTGCTGCGCCATCTGCGTCCCTGCGACGTGCTGCTGGTGGAGAGCGTTCCCACCAAGGTGTCCTCCGCCATCAAATATCTGACGCAGTCCAGCTGGTCGCATGCCGCACTCTATATTGGCTCGGCGTTGGGCGAGACATCGCCGTCGGGCGAGTTGCTGAACCTCATCGAGGCTGACGTCGAAACCGGCGTTGCGGCCATACCATTGAGCAAATATGCCGGTCTCAATGTCCGCATCTGCCGCCCCATCCGCCTGCGCGAAGCAGATGCGAAACAGGTCATCGCTGAGGCCATGTCGCATATCGGCGACAAATACGATCTGCGCAATATCGTTGATCTCGTCCGCTACCTCCTGCCGATGCCGCCGCTGCCTTACCGCTTCCAGCGCCGCAAGATGCTGGCCATGGGTTCGGGGGACCCGTCCCGCGCCATCTGCTCGACGCTGATCGCCAAGGCCTTCGAATGTGTCAATTATCCGATCCTGCCGGAGATTGAGCGCATCCAGCGGGACAGCGAACAGCAGGAAATCTGGCGCATTCGCCACCATTCCCTGTATACGCCGCGCGATTTCGATCTTTCTCCCTATTTTGCCGTCATAAAGCCGACCATCGAGGAAGGTTTCGACTATTATTGCGCCCCTTGGTCTCATCGCGACCAGCCGGCTGATTGCTCGTGCGATCACAGTCTCGATATCAGCCAGCCAACACTTGACGAGGTCACCTGAGCGGAGGTTTGAAAGCCTTTTGCCGCCAACATCGCCTTTGACGGCGGGCAAAGCAGTGCTATCTCGACGCCATGACGCGCGCACCCTTGTCTGACATCCGTAATTTCTCGATCATCGCCCATATCGATCATGGCAAGTCGACGCTGGCCGACCGGCTGATCCAGCGCACCGGCGGGCTTGCCGCCCGCGACATGGTCGAGCAGGTCCTCGATTCGATGGATATCGAGCGCGAGCGCGGCATCACCATCAAGGCCAACACGGTGCGCCTCAACTACAAGGCAAACGATGGCAAGACCTATATCCTGAACCTCATCGACACGCCCGGGCATGTTGATTTCGCCTATGAGGTGAACCGCTCGCTGGCGGCTTGCGAGGGTTCGCTCCTGGTGGTGGATGCAAGCCAAGGGGTGGAAGCGCAGACACTCGCCAATGTCTACCAGGCCATCGACAATAATCACGAGATCGTCCCGGTTCTCAACAAGATCGACCTGCCGGCGGCCGAGCCCGAGCGCGTCAAGCAGCAGATCGAGGAGGTGATCGGCATCGATGCTTCCAATGCGGTCCCGATTTCGGCCAAGACCGGGATCGGCATCGATGAGGTGCTGGAGGCTATCGTCACCCGCCTGCCGCCACCGATGGGTGACAGCGAGGCGCCGCTCAAAGCCCTCCTGGTTGACAGCTGGTATGATGCCTATCTCGGCGTCGTCGTTCTGGTGCGCGTGCTCGATGGCGCGATCAAGCGCGGCTCGAAGATCAAGCTCATGGGCACAGGTGCTGCCTATGAGGTCGACGAGGTCGGCGTGTTCCTGCCCAAGAAGACCAAGGTGGAGATGCTGGCGCCCGGCGAGATCGGCTATCTCATCGGCTCCATCAAGGAGGTGGCCGATACCCGCGTCGGCGACACCATCACGGATGAGCGCAAACCCACCGCCGAGGCACTCCCGGGCTTCCGCCCGGCCCAGCCGGTGGTGTTCTGCGGCCTTTTTCCGACGGATGCCGCCAATTTCGAGGATCTGCGCGCCGCCATGGGCAAGCTTAGGCTGAACGATGCGAGCTTCTCCTTCGAGATGGAGACGAGCGCGGCTCTGGGTTTCGGCTTCCGTTGTGGCTTTTTGGGCCTGCTTCATCTCGAAATCATCCAGGAGCGTCTGGAGCGCGAATTCAACCTCGACCTCATCGCCACCGCGCCCTCCGTCATCTACAAGATGGCGCTGTCGAATGGCGATCACATCGAATTGCACAACCCGGCCGACATGCCCGATGTCGCCCGCATCACCGAGATTTCGGAACCGTGGATTGAAGCGTCCATTCTCACCCCTGACACCTATCTGGGCTCCATCCTCAAACTCTGTCAGGACCGGCGCGGCGAGCAGCTTGATCTCACCTATGTCGGCTCGCGTGCCATGGTGAAATATGCCCTGCCGCTCAACGAGGTGGTGTTTGATTTCTACGACCGGCTGAAATCGGTGAGCCAGGGCTATGCGTCATTTGACTATCACATCACCGGTTATCGCGAGGGCGATCTGGTGAAGATGTCGATCCTGGTCAATGGCGAGGCGGTGGACGCGCTTTCCATGCTGGTGCACCGGGCGCGCGCTGAAATGCGCGGGCGCGTCATGTGCGAGAAGCTGAAAGACCTCATCCCCCAGCACATGTTCCAGATCCCCATCCAGGCAGCGATCGGCGCCAAGGTGATCGCCCGCGAGACCATCCGCGCCATGCGCAAGGACGTTACCGCCAAATGCTATGGCGGCGACATCTCCAGAAAGCGCAAGCTCCTCGACAAGCAGAAAGAGGGCAAGAAGCGCATGCGCCAGTTCGGCAAGGTTGATATCCCGCAGGAAGCTTTTATCGCGGCGCTGAAGATGGATGCGTGAGAAGGCAACGGAGAATGGCATGACCGGGAAATTCGCATCGCCCGCCTGGCTCGCCTCGGGCATTTTTCTCGCGTCCGTCCTGGCACCCGCTCACGCCGCCCCGCGCGCAGCCAGCGCTCCCGCCGAGGTGATCACACTGAAGGCTGCATCCGGCGGCACGGAAATCCCCATCTATCTGCACATGCCGGCAGGCGCCGGGCCTTTCCCGCTTCTTGTCATGTCCCATGGCAGCCCGCGTGATGCAGAGCGGCGATCGCGGCTGGGATCGCAAACCTTGTCCGCCCAGGCTGAGGATTATGCGCGCTCAGGGGTAGCCGTTGCGGTGCCGATCAGGCGCGGCTATGGCGGCAGCGGGCCATGGGCCGAGAATTATGGTGGCTGTGCTGTTGGTAATTATACCTCCGCCGGTCTTGCCTCGGCGCAGGATATCCGCGCTGCGCTTACGGTTGCCAAATCGCAGGCCGGCATCGATGCCAGCCGCGTGGTGTTGATCGGCGTCTCGGCCGGTGGTTTTGGTTCGGTCGCCGCCGGTGGTACGGGCGGCATCAAGGGCGTGGTCAATTTTGCCGGCGGGCGCGGTTCGCGCGGCCCGAATGACGTCTGCCAGGAAGAGAAGCTGGTCGCCGCGATGGGCCGCTATGGCGGGTCTGCACGGGCGCCTCAGCTATGGATTTACGCCGAAAACGATCTCTTCTTCGGCCCGCAACTGGCGCGCCGCATGTATGATGCGTTCACCAGATCGGGCGGGCGCGCGACCTTCATTGCCGCCCCCTCCCACGGCTTTGATGGCCATGAATACTTCTATTCAGGCTCCTGGCGCGCGACAGTCGATCCTTTCCTGAAGCGCATCGGCGTGCTCCGATAGGCGAAACGAAATCGCCAGCCAGGCGTTATTCGTGACAAATGCGCACGGCACTCCGGATGGATCGCCTGTTTATCGATAAATCAGGCATGGTCATATGGTCTCATCATTCACAGGAGACACTCATGCCTCATCTGCTTCGTATCGATGCCAGCTCACGCCTCACCGGCTCCACCTCGCGCGATCTTGGTGACGCCTTCGCCCAGGCATGGATGGCGCGCGGCCCAGCCTATACCGTTCAGGAGCGCGATATCATCGCCCAGCCGATCCGCCACATCTCGCAAGCGACAATCGCCGGTTATTATACGCCGGCTGATCAGATGAATAACGAGCTGCGCGAGGCAACGGCACTGTCGGACGCGCTGATCGCCGAGTTGCAGCAGGCTGACGAACTGCTGATCACGCTGCCGATGTATAATTTTTCGGTGCCATCTGCGCTCAAGGCATGGATCGACCAGATCGTGCGCATCGGCCACACATTTGCGTATGACGGGCAAAACTTCAACGGTCTGGTCAAGGCCCGGAAAGCGACCATCATCGCCGCCTATGGTGCGGGTGGTTATCTGAATGGAGGCCCGTTCGCGGGCGCTGATTTCTGCGGACCCTATCTCAAATTCCTTCTGGGTTTCCTTGGCGTGAAATCAATCGAGCAGATCGCCGTTGAGGCAACCACGGGTGATGCGGCAGCCCTTGCCGCCGAGGTCGCCCTCGCCAAGGGCCGTATCCGCCGAGCGGTCGCTGCCTGATGTGAGACGCTGGATGGGTGCGGCGGCGCGGGTGACAAATCCGCCGCCGCGCCATCGTGGACTGTCGGCGCTTTGCTTGAACCCGATGAGTGCCTTGCGCTAGACCTGCCTCAGCCAAGGGGTGGGATGGATGAGCTTTCAGACAAGATGGATCAACGTCGTCATCCTCGTGCTGGCACTGATCGGGCAGCTTGCACCTGAGGCGCAGGCTCAGACGCCGCCCCAGACGCTGTCAACGTTGACGATTGCCACCCGCCTCGTCCAGCCCTTCGTCATGCGCGACAATGATGAGCTGCAGGGGTTCAGCATCGATCTATGGAAAGCGCTGGCGCGCGAGATGGGCGTCAACAGCCGGCTGGTTGTGAAGGACACACTGCCCGAGCTGTTTGCCGAAGTGCGCGAGGGGCGTGCCGATATGGCGATTTCCGCCATTTCGATTACCGCCGAGCGGGCGCGCATCTATGATTTTTCGCAGCCGATGTTCGATTCCGGCCTGCAGATCATGATCACCGCTGATCGCTCCCAGGCCGGTTCATCGCTCGGCAGCCTCTTCACCCTCTTTTCGTCCAAGGCCTTGCGCGAATTATTGATTGTGCTGGTGATTCTGATCGCCCTGCCAGTGCCTTTTGTCTGGCTTGTCGAGCGTCGGCACCCGAAATCTTTCGTGCCGTCGGACAAGAAAAGAAACGAAGCGGTAAAATCGCTGTGGTGGACCTCCTCCACGCTTGCCGGTCAGGCAACCGACATGCCGGCCAGTTTTCTTGGTCGCATCATCGCCGTCGTCTGGATGTTCGTCGGCGTCGTCTTCGTCTCCTACTTTACCGCAACCGTGACGGCTTCGCTGACCGTCAAACAGCTCACCGGCGAAATTTCCGGCCCTCAGGACCTTGTCGGCAAGAGGGTCGCTACCGTGTCTTCAAGCACGGCCTTTACCTATATCCGCCAGCTCGGCGTCGAGCCGCGTGGTTTTGATCAGATCGCCCAGGCCATCGCCGCGCTTCATGCCGGAACTGTGGACGCCGTCGTCTATGACGCGCCAGTACTGCAATATCACGCGATTCATGAAGGCAAGGGCAAGGTTCAGGTCTCCGGCGCCATCTTCCGGCCTGAAACCTATGGCATCATGTTGCCTGCCGACAGCAGGCTGCGCAAACCTGTGAACGAAGCGCTGCTGAAATTGCGCGAGAGCGGGGAATACCAGGCGATCCACGCCCGCTGGTTTGGCGTAAGCAATGACGGAAATTGAGCGCGCACAAGGATTAAGCCGATGGCGGTTGGTTGGAAAGTGATCGGCGGGGTGATGCTGAACCTGATCGGCATCCGTACAGCCGAGGAACCGGCCTTTGCCATCATCACCCGCCTGTCGCCAGAGGCGGAAATCCGCCTCTATGCGCCGCGCCTTGCGGCTGAGACCGCGATGGAGGATGGCAGCGAGGCCGCGACCAACGCCGCCTTTCGCCGCCTTGCCGGGTATATTTTCGGCGCTAACAGCGCGAAGGGCGATATCGCCATGACAGCCCCCGTCGAGACATCCCCCGAGATTGCCATGACGGCGCCTGTCGAGACGGCGACACGCGATGGCAAGCCGGTCATGCGCTTTTTCCTGCCCGCGGCCCTCACCCGCGACAAGGCGCCTGTCCCGGATAATCCGGCCGTTCTGCTCTCACCTGTCCCCGAGCAGAAACTCGCCGTGTTGCGTTTTTCGGGCACCTCCGGCCCTGAGCGGGTTGCCGAAAAGACGGCCGAGCTGCGCGCGCTTTTGAGCCTGGAAGGGCAGCAAACGGCGGCGCCGGCGCGGCTTTACCGCTATGATCCGCCGATGACGCCGCCCTTCCTGCGGCGCAACGAGGTCGCCATTCCGCTCGATTGACATGTGCTGTCTGACATGGACGTTTGCCCCACGCGGGATTTCCACCGGGGCGGCATGGCGCTATCATGTCGCCGGTGAACAGGGGCAGGACAGGGGCGGGACAAGGTCGATGTGGCGGAGCGCAATCCTCCTGTGCCTGGCGTTCGTGCTGCCAGCAGCAGCATCCGCCCAGGAAAACAGCCGTGAAGAGGCAGCGCGGCGGGCTGCCCAGCTGTCACGACTTGGTCCGGATGCCGCGCGGCGCATTTTTTTTGAAAACAATGATCCGGCCCCGCTCGCGGCGCGCGCTATCGGTTCTTATGGCCGTGGCTGCCTTGCCGGGGCGCAGGCGCTCAGCCCCGATGGCCCGACCTGGCAGGTGATGCGCCTTACCCGCCAGCGCAATTGGGGGCATCCGGCGCTCATCTCATGGATCGAACGCTTTGCCCGTGATGCGCATTCCGAAGGCTGGCCGGGCCTGCTGGTCGGCGATATCGCCCAGCCGCGCGGCGGGCCGATGCTCACCGGCCACGCCTCGCATCAGCTGGGGCTGGAGGCTGATCTGTGGCTGACGCCTGCCAGAACGCGCCTCAGCAGCGAGGAGCGCGAGGAAATGCCAGCCATCGACATGGTTCGCCGCGATCTGTTGAGCGTTTATCCTGACCGCTTCACCGACGCCCATATAAAATTGCTGTTGCGGGCGGCAAGCTATCCGCAGGTCGACCGCATCTTCGTCAACGCCGCGATCAAGAAGGCGATGTGTGCCCGCACCCCGCCGGAAAATCGCGCCTGGCTCGCCAAGATACGTCCGTGGCATGGCCACACCTTTCATTTTCATGTGGCGTTGCACTGTCCGCCTGGCGAGGAAAGCTGCGTCAACAAGCGCGCGACGCCGCAGGGGGAAGGCTGTGGTGCGGATCTTCAGGCCTGGTTTCGCGACAGCGTACGCTTTCCCAAGCCGCGCACCGGAGCGCCGGGGCGCGAACTGACGCTCGCCGATTATCCCGAAGCCTGCCGCAAGGTCGCCGTGACCCGCTGATCGGTTCTCTTCATCCTTCCTCAAGTCGCCTCGTGCTTTTCTGTTGTTCGCACGACGGACGGGAGAGGCATGAGCATAAACCGTGAAGCTGGAGCGATGGCGGCTGCACCTGGCAACCGGTTAAACGGCCCTGTCGCCGTGACGCTTTTCGGCTGGCTTTCGTTTGCTGCACTCGGCCTTTATCATGGCTGGGCGGCGGTGACAGGGCCGGGGCTGGTTGACCCTGATGCGCTGGTGCGGCTGGCACAGATCCGCGATTTTCTCGGCGGGCAGGGCTGGTTTGACCTGACGCAGCAGCGTCTCGACGTCCCCAATGGCGTTGCCATGCACTGGTCGCGAATCGTTGATCTGCCGGTAGGCGGTCTTATTCTGGCTGCTTCTTTTCTCGTTGAGCGCGAATCTGCCGAAAAAATCGCTCTCATCATCTGGCCCGTGTTGCTGGCACTTGGCTATGTCGGCGGGGTGGTCGCCAATGCGGT
Organism: Raskinella chloraquaticus (SeqCode); assembly: GCF_021731865.1. Taxonomy (NCBI): domain Bacteria; kingdom Pseudomonadati; phylum Pseudomonadota; class Alphaproteobacteria; order Hyphomicrobiales; family Phreatobacteraceae; genus Raskinella (SeqCode); species Raskinella chloraquaticus (SeqCode). The sequence continues at coordinate 54,146 of NZ_JAKFWN010000040.1, forward strand.
TGGGCTCGCCGGCAGGAAAGCCGCTTTCCCGGCAGTGATTCTGACACTCCTTTGCGTTCATGTCCGTCATGCTTACGCGCCGGGAAATATTGATCACCATAATCTGCAATTGGTACTCACCCTGTGGCTTGCGGCTGCCCTCATGCGCCTTGATCGCGGCCTGCGGTCGGGAGCGCTTGCCGCACTTTGCGCTGCGCTGATGATGTCGATTGGCATGGAAACCATCGGGCAGGTGGCGCTCGCCGGCATTGTGGTCGCGCTGGCGCAAACCCTCGACCCGCAGCGTTTCCGCTTGGGCGCCGGCGCTTTTTCCTGGTCGTTTGCAGCCTTCAGCCTGATCGCTTACGGGCTGTTTGCCGTGCGAACCGGTCCTGGCGTTCTGGTCTGTGATTCATTGTCACCGCCCTACCTTGCCGCAGCCCTCGTCGGCGGCGGCGGGCTTGGCCTGGTCAATGCCGCCTCATGGCGCTGGGCGTTCTCTTTGCCGGCACGCCTGGCGGGAATAGCGGTTGTGGGCGCTGCGGCGCTTGTCGCGGCTGGCGTGCTCGCCCCTGAATGTCTCGCCGGTCCCTATGCCGAGCTCGACTCCCGTCTGGTAAGCCGCTGGCTCGTTGACGTTGATGAAGCACGCCCGCTTCTATCCCTGCTCGCGCTCAATCCAGCGCTTGCGATCAACGCCGCAGGCACAGTGATGTCCGGCGTGCTGATTGCGCTCCTTGTGCTGACAGGCACGCCACGACGCGATATTTTTGCTCCCGCAGTTCTCTTTGCCTTTCTCGCCATCAGCGTTGCTGTCACGCTCGTGCAGATCCGCGGCACGGTCTTCGCTGCCACCCTGTCGCTGCCCTATGCCGCCTGGCTGATTGCGCGCGCCCGCGATCATGCAGCCTCCCGCCCTGGAATTGCTGCTCAGGCGCTCCTGATTGCAGCCTGGCTGGCGCCTCAGAGCCTGGTTTATGAAGGCATCGGCAGGCTATTGACCAGGCTTGGTGTGGTGGCAGCGCCCACCCGTGCTCTTGGCGATGATGAGGTGAAAGCGGCAGCCGCCTTGCCCGCGATCAATGCCTGCTTTGAGCGCGCGCTCTACGCCCCGCTTGCCGCCCTGCCACGAGGTCGTGTGATGGCAACGATCAATCTTGGCTCAGCCCTTCTGGCCTATACACCACATGGCGTGGTTGGGGCGCCCTATCACCGGCAGGTTGGCGGAATTCTCGATAGTCTCGATACGTTTGCCGGCACCGTGCAGGCCGCCAGAGCCATCCTGCAGCGCCGTGGCATCACCTATATCGTGACATGCCGCAATGACAGTCTCTTCGTCGCGGCACAAAATCCCGACAGTTTCGCTGAAGCACTTGCCGAAAACAAATTACCCGAATGGGTGAACCTGTATCAAACCTCCGGCCCTTTGACGATTTATCGCCTCCTTCGCTAGTTTGCCGGCATTCTGTGTCCGAGGCGCAATCGGCAGGCGACAGCCGCCGCGCGACCGCGTAATCTGATCGCAGTTTTGTTCGCAAGGGAGCCGTCACGGTGAAAGCCATCCTGCTGCCAACCGAAGCCAATGAGAGTATGAACGCCACCTTCGAGACGGCGCGCGTATTCGCCTCCTTCTTTGCCTCGCGCATCGAAGGGATTGATCTGGCCGCCGATCTGCAATTCATGTTGACCGGCGATCTTGCCGAACCGCTCAGCGCTGTGATGCTGGAACAGCAAAGCTCTGAATCGCGGCACATGGCGCGCCAGCTATTCGAAAGCTTTTTTGCCACCGCACAGCTAGGCGGCGCGACGGCTGCGTGGCGTGAGGGTGTCCACGCCACCGACGGCGATCTGGGAGCGGTGGCCCGCGTCTACGATATCACGGTGCTGGGCCGTCCCGGCCAGGGCGTCAAATCAGCGCGCATGGCTTCGCTCGAAGCCGCCCTGTTTGAGAGCGGCCGCGCCATCCTGGTGGCGCCACCGGTCCCGGCTGCCACAATGTGCAATCACGTGATGATCGCCTGGAACCACAGCACCGAGACGGCCCGCGCGGTTGCCATGGCCAATGATGTGCTGGCGCGGGCGAAGAAAATCACCATTCTGACCGTTGAAGGCTCGACCATTATTGGTCCAACCGGGGATGATCTGGCCGCTCATCTGCGTCTGCGCGGTCTTGCCGTTGATGCGGTCACGGTAAAGCCAACACCGCGGGGTTCTGGCGATACCATTTTGAGCGAGGCCAGGGAGCGCAGCTGCGATCTTCTGATCAAGGGCGCCTACACCCAGAGCCGCCTGCGTCAGATGTTTTTTGGTGGCGCCACCAGCCACATCCTCGCCCACACCGCAGTGCCGGTTTTCATGGCCAATTGAGGCGTTTGCCCGGGGCGCCGGAGCCGGTCCTGTAACAACAGCCGGCGCGCTTGCGAGAAATCAAGCGGGTCGCGCGATCACGCCAGGGCGGAATTGGTCTCGATGAAGCTCACAAGCTTCGATTTCGGCGCCGCGCCCACTTGCTGGCCGATCACCTTGCCGCCCTTGAAGAGCAGCAGGGTAGGGATGGCGCGCACGCCGAACTGGGTCGGTGCGTTCGGGTTCTCGTCGATGTTCAGTTTGACGATTTTCACCTTGCCCGCCATCTCTTTGGAAATTTCCTCGAGCGCGGGGGCAATCTGCCGGCATGGGCCACACCATTCGGCCCAGAAATCAACCAGAACCGGCTCAGCCGAATCGAGGACTTCGCTCTGGAAGGTGGCGTCGGTCGCTTTGACGGTCATGGTGTGTTCCGTTTCTTGGCAGGGGTAAGGAGCAACGAACCTAGGTATTGCACCGTGAAGCGTCAAGGAATGGTTGCTCATCCACCTTCGATTGTGGCAAGCGCGGCAGCCATGCGCTCGCTCGATAGCACGTCATAACGTGGCAATCGCGTCCATACCAGCGCTGCCCGTGTCTGGCGATCGCGATAACGCGATGAAAGAAGGCGCGCATAAAGCGCGAGCTGGATGATGTAGGCCTGCGGTGGTCCATCGCTTGGCGCCTCGCCGCTCTTGAAGTCGATAATGTCGATGTACTCAGCGCCAACAGCCAGCAGATCGATGCGCCCCGACAGCGTCAGGCTGCGCCGGGGCGCCACCTCCACCGTGCCGATGACCGGCACCTCGGCCAGATGCGGGCCAGCGAGCAGGGCAGCCAGTTCCGGCATGGCCAGAACGCCGAGCGCCTCGTCTGCGAGGCCTGGCGCCGCTGAACCGAGCTGGCGGCGTGCATAGGCTTGCGCCGCCTCGTGCCGCCGGGCGGGTGGCAGTTGCGGCAGTGTCTGCAAAAGCTGATGGAGGACCTGGCCACGCAGCCGCGCCGCCAGCCCCTCCTCAATCACAGGATATACGCTCGCGCCGACTGTACCACCGCCGAAGCGAGAGGGCGCGGAGAGGCGGCGGCCTGCCGGCGATGGCGGGACTGGACGCTGCAGCCAGTCAGGGATCATCGCTTTTGCCGCCACGGCAGGGCGGATGGTCGCTGGCGTGTCAGCTGCGAGTGCTGTGGCTGGATAGCGCCATGACACGATGTCACCTGTCGCATCCGTTTCACCCGTGCACAGCGGGCGCAGTTGCTCATCGATCAGCGCATACCAGCTGGTGGCGGGCGCTTCCTTGGTGCCTTTCAGATAGCCTGCAATCAACAGGCGATCCTCGGCCCGCGTCATCGCCACGTAAAGCAGTCTGTAATATTCAGCGAGCGCCGCCTGATCCCCGGCAGCCCGCGCGCGCGCCACAAGGTCCGGCTCCTGGCCCGCTTTGCCAAGCCACAGCAGGAGCGGCTTGCCGTCCAGCGGATCACACGCCTCGACGAGGCGGTCCTCCGACAACCGTCGCGGCACCTGCACCGTTTCCGGCATGATGACGTATTTCGCCTGCAGCCCCTTGGCGTTATGGATGGTCATGACGCGTACCTCGTTGCGCCCCTGCTCCATCTCGCGCTTGACGACCGACTCGGTGCTGCGCATCCACGCCAGAAAGCCCTGCAGGCTTGGGATGTGACGTGTTTCGAAATCAAGCGCTGCGGCCAAAAATTCGCTGAGCGCGTCATTGGCTTCGCTGCCGAGCCTGCCCATGAAATCCCGGCGCCCGCCGTCGCGGCCAAGCACACCGGCGAAGAAATCGTAAGGGCGCTCGGTCCCCGCGCGCTCCCGCCAAGCCGCAAAGCGGCGATGCGCCGTCTGCCAACGCGTCTCCTCCCGCGCGCGCCGTGCCAGCTCATCGGCAAGCGTGTGGTCCGCGCGCCCGTTTGCCAGGCGGAACAGGTCATCCTCATCAAGCCCCAGCAGCGGCGATTTGAGGAGGCAGGCAAACGTCAGATCATCGTCCGGCAGCAGCACGGCATCGCCGAGCGCCAGCAGATCCAT
>NZ_JAKFWN010000036.1:0-57717 GCF_021731865.1 Raskinella chloraquaticus (SeqCode)
TCACCCCGGTCATGGCCTATTACATGCTGCCGGGACTGAAGCGGCTCGACGAGCATGAAGGTGTGATCGTCCGCGTGCTGAAGCGCGGCAATCGCCGGCTTCTCGATTGGTCCTTTCGTCATCCGAAAACACTCATGACCGGCGCGCTCGCCGGCGTGATCGCCGCCGGAGCGTTCGCCACGCAGCTGCCGCGCTCGTTCCTGCCGCCCTTCAACGAGGGCACATTGACAATCTCGATGTTGTTCAACCCGGGCATCTCGCTTGCGGAGAGCCACCGGGTCGGGCTGATCGCCGAGCGGATCATCATGGAGGTCCCTGAGGTCAAGCTGGTTGGCCGGCGCACGGGACGCGCGGAACTCGACGAACATGCCGAAGGCGTCCACTCCTCGGAGATCGACGTCGATCTACATCCGAACGGTCGCTCGAAAAACGAAATCGTCAACGACATCCGCGCTCGCTTGTCGGTGCTGCCTGTCACCACCAACATCGGCCAGCCGATCTCGCACCGGCTCGATCACATTCTGTCAGGCGTTCGCGCACAGATCGCGCTGAAGGTGTTTGGCGAGGACCTCGACACCATCCGCACGCTCTCAGAAGAACTGCGCCAGAAGCTTGCTGGCGTGCCAGGCATCGTTGACCTGCAAGTCGAGAAACAGGTTCGTATTCCTCAACTCGAAGTCATCGTCGATTATCGCCGCGCCGCACTCTACGGACTTCAGCCGGCCGCGATCACGGAGCAATTGGAGCGCCTGTCGAACGGCCGCATCGTGTCCCGACTCGTCGACGGCAATCGCCGCTTCGACGTCGTCGTCCGCCTCCAGGACGAGCGCCGAACCACGCAAGGGCTCGCGGATCTGCTGATCGAATCGCCCGTAGGATGGATACCGGTGCGCCAGATCGCCGATATCGTCGAAACGGATGGGCCGAACCAGATCCTGCGTGAGAACGGCAAGCGGCGCGTGGTTGTCATGGCGAACACGGACGGCGCAGCCGACATGGCGACTGTGATCGGCCAGATTCGGCAGGTGATCGCCAAACATCAATTGCCGCCCGGCTTTTTCATCAGCCTGGAAGGGACATTCCAGGCGCAGGAAGAGTCGATGCGGACGATCGGGCTGTTGAGCCTCGTCTCACTCGCGATGATCTTCGCCGTCCTCTACTCTCGCTACCGCTCGGTGCTTTTCGTCGCGATCATCATGTCGAGCGTGCCGCTAGCGCTGATCGGCTCGGTCACGGCGCTATGGCTTGCGGGGCAGCCGCTATCCGTCGCCTCGATGGTCGGTTTCATTACGCTGACCGGCATCGCGACACGGAACGGTATCCTCAAGATCAGTCACTACGTCAACTTGGCGATCCACGAAGGGATGTCCTTCGGACCGGACCTCGTGATGCGCGGGTCGCTCGAACGGCTGACGCCCGTGCTCATGACCGCGCTCTCCGCCGGCGTGGCGCTTGTCCCGCTGATGATCGACGCGTACGCGCCTGGCAAGGAGATCCTGCATCCTGTCGCGATCACCATCTTCGGAGGGCTCGTGACCGCCACCGTGCTCGACACGTTTCTGACGCCCACCCTGTTCCTTCGCTACGGCCGCAAGCCACTCGAGCGGCTGGTCGCGCAGGTGCGCGACGCCCAACAAGCGCCCGTTGGCGGAACGATTGTCGCGAAACCGCTTGAATCCTTCTAGACCCCCGACATGGAGCCCTCTCGTGACCCGCCTTATCCTTGCCGTGCTGCTCGGCCTTTCGCTTGCTGTTCCTGCCTTCGCGCATGATCCTCGTCCCGGGCCGAATGGCGGGCTCAAGGTCGATGCAGGCGCACGCCATCACGCCGAACTCGTGGTGAACGGAACGCCGCAGGTCGTGGTGTTTCTCTATGACGCGAACGACCAGCCGGTCTCGGCCCAAGGCTACCGCGCCAATGCCATCCTCGTCGTGGCCGGCGCGACGCAGCGCTTCGCCTTGCAGCCGGGCGAAGGAAACCGCCTGACTGGCACCGCACCGGTTTCAGTGCCAGCCGGAACCAGAGGCGCTGTGCAGATCACGGCCCCCGATGGCGCGACCGCTCAGGCGCGGTTCTGATCGTCAGCGTCTGAACCACCACTACAAACATCCATCTCTCGTGAATAGCGGCGCAGCTTGCTCCGCCAGTGGGGATCTATGTCCGCTTTCGTTCGTCGGTCGAAGTTCATGTTGGCGCCACTGGCGCTTCTTCTGGTGGCCGGGTGCACTCTGCGCGAGCAACCTGAGATCGGGCTGGCGCCCGTTCCCCATGCTTGGACCTATGGGCCAACCGCGCGCCCGGGCACGGTGAACTTGAGCCTTGTCGACTGGTGGAAGCAGTACAGGGATCCCCAAGTAAGCCTTCTGGTCAACCAGGCGCTTGCCGGCAATCCCTCGGTTGCGGAAGCGCTTTACAGGGTGCAAGCGGCACGTGCCCTCGCGCGGGCAGACAATGCGTTGCGCTTTCCACAGGGAACACCGCGCGCTGGGATCGAGATTACCTCTCGGTTGGCGGGCCCAGCGGCAGGCCTCAATGAAGCTGGTGAAGCCGCCGGTCAAGGAGAGCGACGGACCGTCGGCGTCGGCCAAGCCGGAGTGGATGCGAGCTGGGAGATCGACCTGTTCGGCCGTCTCGGAGCACAGGCCGGGGCCTCGGAGCGCAATGCCGAAGCGCGGGTTGAAGACTTGGAGGCGGCTCGAACGACGCTCGCCGCCGATGTCGTCAGGACCTACATCGAACTCCGGGGCGCCCAACGTCGTCGCGCGGTCGTCGTCAATGAAATTGAAGCGAGGCGGCAACTCGCGCAATTGGTGAGGTCGCAGCAGGCTGCGGGCCTCGCCGGAGAGTTCGACGTGCAGCGTGCCGCGGCGACCTTCGAAGCAGCGCGCGCGCGGCTACCCCTTGTCGAGGCCGAAGTCGCCCTCGCGACTCAAAGGCTCGCGACGCTGACCGGTCAACCGGCGGCGACAGCTGCTCTTCGTCGGTCAATGGGTGGCATCCCCATGACCGCCACGCCGGGTCCGACGCTGCCGGCGGACTTGCTCCGAATGCGTCCCGACATTCGCCGTTCGGAATTGACGGTGCTGCAACGCGCGGCGTTGGCGGAGGTCGCGTATGCCGAACTGTTTCCGAGGCTGACTTTGGGCGGGTCGATCGAGGTTCGCGCCAACGTGCTGGCGACGCCGATCGCCGGCACGCCCGTTACCGTGGCGGGCGGACCGGGCATCTCCATCCCGCTGTTTGATTGGGGACAGCGGCGTGCGCTCCTGAATGCGCGCGAGGCGGAACTGAAGGAGGGGATCGCTTCCTACCGACGGGTTGTTCTTGAGGCTGTCGGCGAAGTCGAGATTGCATTGTCGCAAGTACGCCAGCAGGCGCTTCGAGTCGATCGACTGCGCACAGCCGTCGATGCGGCGCGACGAGCGTTCGTAACCGCACAGCGTTTGTATCAAGCCGGGGAAATCAACCTGACGGAGAGGCTTCAAGCTGAAGCCGACTTGAGGCAGGCGGAACTGGATTTCGCCGCGGCGAGCGAAACGCGTGCCGTGGCTTTGGTGACCTTGTACCGGGCACTGGGAGCAGGACCGGGGCGGCTGCCAGCCCTTCCAGCGCCGACGGCAGCGCCACCCCCGCTCATTAGCATCCTCGCCCGCGAGTCGCAATGAAGCCCAAGCGGCCTCCGACATTTAGGTTTCGGTGCCCTAGGCCGCACCGGACACAATCCGTTACATGACGGCAATGCCGTTGAAACCCGACTAGGGCCATCTGGACTCAACGCTTTCAGCTGCTTGAGGAGCACATCATGAAACTGGCCGTCGCGCTGATGACCTCTGTCGCCGTTTCGCTTTTGTCGGCCACGGCATCCCTTGCGCAGAACCCGCATGCGGGACACGGCGCGCACGGGGCTGGGGCGGGGCAGCAGACGCCCATGGGCGACATGGACAACATGATGAGCATGATGCGCCAGATGACCGCCATGATGGAGCGCATGCGGACCGCGTCGCCTGCGGAGCGGGAGCGCATGATGGGCGAGATGCGGCCGATGATGCAGGGCATGATGCCGATGATGAAGGGCATGATGGGCGGCCACGGGATGGGGATGATGGGGCAGACGCCTCAGACGCAGGCAGCCACCTCGCCGTCGACGCGCGCTTTCGAGGAGGCAAATGCGAAAATGCATCGCGACATGGCGATCGCCTTCAGCGGCAACGCGGACGTAGATTTCGTTCGCGGCATGATCCCACATCATCAGGGCGCCATCGACATGGCACGGGTTGTTCTGCAATTCGGAACGAACGAGCAGACCAAAAAGTGGGCCAACGAGATCATCGCCGCTCAGGAGCGCGAGATCGCCGAGATGCGGGAGTGGCTGCGCACGAATGCGCCGCAGTGAGCCGCCAGCCGAAGGAGGACTGCGGGAGGTCAACCGATGACGAGCGTGGTCGACCCGCTAGAGCTGTCTAATGACGGTTGGCGGACCGGCCTGCGCGGCTATCTCGGTGTGTCGGCGATTGGACATCTTCTGTGGGAGGCAGCACACGTCCACCTCTACACGATTTGGAACACGGGCACCTCGATCGAGATTACAGGCGCGGTGCTTCATTGTTCTGTCGGCGATGTGCTGATCGCCATGTCCGTGCTTCTTGTTCCACTACTGACCTTACCGGGGGGCATAATTTGGCCGTTCCCTGCTCGGAGAATTTTGCCGGTTGTCGTGGCAACTCTCACCTTGGGCCTCGCCTACACAGTCGCCAGTGAGTGGTGGAACGTCGAAATACGCGGGACCTGGAGCTACACTCCAGAGATGCCACGGCTGCTGCCATGGGGCACCGGGCTAACGCCGGTCTTGCAATGGTTGATCGTGCCGTCCCTCGCGCTGTTCGCGGCGAGCAGCCAAGCTGAGCGCGCAGTGCACAATGCCACTGCATCTCGGCACGGACGACCAACGCGTCCTGCTAACCCGGAGCGTCAAAGCCACGATGGCGTGCGTTGATCGCCTTGGGCGTCATCATACCGTTCGCCATGTCCTGCCAGGCTCGCGCCGCGCAGGAGCGCGAAATCGCAAGATGCGGGAGTGGCTGGCGAACAACGCACTGCGAGCGCCGACGTTCGACCCGCCCCTTCAGCGCCGTTCGAGTTCGTGGATGATCGGGCAGTCCGGCCTATCGTCGCCGTGGCAGGCTTCGGCGAGCGTCCGCAACGCGCCGGCGACCTCTGCGAGCGCCTCCGCGCGGTGCTCCAGGTCGGCCACATGGGCGAGCGCGAGCGATTTCACTTCGGCGCTGGTGCGGCTGCGGTCGGCCCAGAGGCGAAGCAGCTCACGCATCTGCTCGACGGAGAAGCCGAGATCCTTCGCCCTCCGGACGAATTTCACCCGGTGCAGGTCAGCGGGGCCGTAGTCGCGGTAGCCACTGTCGCGCCGCGCCGGTCGTGGCAAAAGCCCGATGCTCTCATAGTGGCGGATCATCTTGGCTGAGACGCCGCTCGCCGCCGCCAGTTCGCCGATCTGCACCGTAGCATCTCCCGCTTGACCTTCCCATGATGGGAAGGTGCAGGCTTTCGGTCAACCCGGGAAAAGGCGTCTGTCATGCCCTCCAAAGATCAAGCTGCGCGCCACGCGCCATCCTCAGGCTGCTGCGGCGACCATGCCGCTCATGGACACGATCATGATGAGTACGTGCAGGCGGGCGGCGAAGCTCCCGAACCGCACCAAGTCCGCGACCCCGTTTGCGGAATGAGCGTCGATCCTCACACTTCGCTTCATCGCGCGACGCATGCCGGCCGCACGCAATACTTCTGCTCCGCTGGCTGCAAGACGAAGTTTGAAGCGGAGCCCCAACGCTACCTCAATCCTGCGCAGACGAAGCCGACCGCCCCGACGCCTGTAGGAACGATCTACACCTGCCCCATGCACCCGCAAGTGCGGCAGGTCGGACCCGGTAATTGTCCGATCTGTGGCATGGCGCTGGAACCTGAGATTGCAAGTGCTGATGCTGGCCCGAATCCTGAGCTGGCCGATTTCACGCGCCGCTTCTGGATTGGCGCTGCGCTAACCATTCCCGTGTTCGCGCTGGAAATGGGCGGGCATCTGACCGGCCTTACCCACGCCATCGGCCAGCAGACGAGCAACTGGCTGCAATTCCTGTTTGCAACGCCTGTCGTCTTGTGGGCCGGCTGGCCGCTTCTGGAGCGCGGCTGGGCGTCCGTGCGCAACCGCAGCCTCAACATGTTTACGTTGATCGCACTCGGCGTCGGCGTCGCCTACCTCTACAGCCTTGTCGCCACCTTCGCGCCGGCGCTGTTCCCGCCCACCTTTCGCATCATGGACCGCGCGGTCGCAGTCTACTTCGAGGCGGCCGCCGTCATCACCGTGCTCGTACTGCTCGGCCAGGTGTTGGAGCTTCGGGCGCGCGAGAGCACGGGCGGCGCGATCCGCGCCCTTCTCGACCTTGCACCAAAAACTGCGCGTCGTATCCGCTCCGACGGCACGGAAGAGGAGATCGGGCTCGATCAGGTCGGCGTGGGCGACCGCCTCCGTGTCCGCCCAGGCGAGAAGGTCCCGGTGGACGGCGCGGTGCTGGACGGTCGCAGCGCGGTCGACGAGTCAATGGTGACGGGCGAGTCCATGCCAGTCACCAAAGAGGCGGGCGCAGCCGTCATCGGCGGCACCGTCAACCAGTCCGGCGCGCTGATGATCGAGGCGAAGCGCGTGGGGCGCGACACCATGCTCTCGCAGATCGTCAATCTTGTTGCGCAGGCGCAGAGAAGCCGCGCCCCGATTCAGCGGCTCGCTGACCAGGTCTCCGGTTGGTTCGTGCCTGCTGTGATGGGAGTCGCGGTCCTTACGTTTGCGGCCTGGATGCTATTCGGGCCCGAACCGCGCTTCGCCTATGCGCTCGTCGCCGCCGTCGCCGTGCTCATCATCGCCTGCCCCTGCGCGCTCGGCCTCGCCACGCCGATGTCGATCATGGTCGGCGTCGGCCGCGGCGCCGAGAGCGGCGTGCTGATCAAAAACGCCGAGGCGCTGGAGCGGATGGAGAAGGTCGATACGCTCGTGGTCGACAAGACCGGCACGCTGACCGAAGGCAAGCCGGCGGTGACGGCAATCCTCGTCGCGAACGGCTTCACGGACGCCGAGGCGCTGCGCCTCGCGGCCGCCGTCGAGCGCGCAAGTGAGCATCCGCTGGCGCTCGCTATCGTCCAAGCCGCCGAGGCGCGCAGGATCAAGCCAGCTCCCGTCATCGACTTCGACTCGCCGACCGGAAAGGGCGCCTTGGGCACGGTTGAGGGCAAGCGCGTCGCGCTCGGCTCGGCCGCGTTCCTGGCCGAGCATGGGGTCGATGCCGCTGCTCTCGCAGCCCAGGCGGAACGCTTGAGGGAGGACGGGGCGACGGTGATCTTTGCGGGCGTCGACGGCAGCCTCTCGGCCGCGTTCGCGATCGCCGACCCTGTCAAGGCGACCACGCCGGACGCGATCGCGGCGCTGAAGCGTGAAGGCGTGCGGATCGTCATGCTGACGGGCGACAATCGCACCACGGCGCGGGCGGTCGCGGCGCGTCTGGGCATCAACGAGGTGGAGGCCGAAGTTCTCCCGGACCAGAAAAGCGCCATCGTGGAGCGACTTCGTCGTGAAGGCCGCATCGTGGCGATGGCAGGCGACGGGGTCAACGATGCGCCGGCGCTCGCTGCGGCCGATGTCGGGATCGCGATGGGAACCGGCACGGACGTCGCCATGGAGAGCGCGGGCGTCACGCTGCTCAGGGGCGACCTCATGGGCATCGTCAAGGCGCGCAGGCTTTCGCACGCGACGATGCGCAACATCCGGCAGAACCTGTTCTTCGCCTTCGCCTACAACGCCGCCGGCGTGCCGGTGGCGGCGGGCGTTCTCTATCCCGCCTTCGGCCTGCTGCTCTCGCCCATCATCGCCGCTGCGGCGATGGCCTTGTCGTCGGTGAGCGTGGTGGGCAACGCGCTGCGGCTGCGGAGCTTCAAGCCATGAACCAGACGTCCCTGAATCGTCCCATCGTCATCGCCGCCGCCTCGCTCGCCATCGTGGGCGCATTCTATGTCTTGCGCGAGCATTGGGGGCACGCGCTCGGCGCGCTGCCCTACCTTCTGCTGCTCGCTTGTCCGCTGCTGCATTTGTTTCATGGGCATGGCGGCCACGGGCATCATCCTGCCAACGGAGGCGGACGTGAGCGACGCGATGACCTGCCATGAGGAAAGGCAATCGTCGATCGCCGTGGCGCCGGAGGTTCTCTTCGACCATCTCGACGATCCGGCGCGGTTCGGCCGACACATGGCGAAGCCGTCCCTGATGATGCTCGGCGGTTCGATGAGCTATCTTCTGGACGAGGCGAAGGGGCGAGCCGTCGGCTCGATCATTCGCATGGAAGGCTACGTGGCAGGGATGAAGCTCAGCCTTGAAGAACGCGTGACCGAGCGTGATCCGCCATGGCGCAAGACATGGGAAACGATCGGAAGCGTGCGGTTGGTCGTGATTGACTGGTATCGCATGGGCTTCGTCCTCGCCCCTGATCAGGATGGCTCGCGAATTTCAGCATTCATCGACTACACGCCGAACGCTCGCTTCCCACTAATCGCCGCGCCGGTCGCCCGCGTCTATGCGCTCTGGTGTCTTCAACAGATTGTGCGCGCTGCTCAGATAGGCGCATGATCGCGAGACGGCGGCCTGGCAGATGCGCCCAGCAGCACGCAGCCGACACCTAATGTGATGGCGACGTCGGCGAGGTTGAACGTCGGGAAGTGATGGCCGGCCCAGTGCAGGTCGATGAAATCGGTGACCATCCCGTCGCGCCAGCGGTCGACGGCGTTGCCGATGGCGCCGCCCGCGATCAGCGCGAGGCCCGCGCGCTCCAGGGGCTGCGGTGTCCGCAGCGCCCAGGCGATCAGGCTCGCCGCGACCAGCAGCTTGAAGGCGCTAAAGGCCGAGGCCCAGTCGTCGAGCGTGTCGCGGAACAGGCCGAAGCTGACGCCCGTGTTGAAGCCGAGGGTGAGATCCAGCACCGGCAGTAAGGGGATCGCGCGGGGCGGCTGCATCACGACGTTGAGGATCAGCCACTTGCTGGCGGCGTCCAGCGCGAAGGCCGCGCCGGCGATCGACAGCAAATCGACGAGGCGACTCGCCAGGACGTGGCTCGCGGCTTGACGCCGCGTGGAGCGGCTCACGTCCGCGTCTCGCGCTCGAAGCCGAGCAGCCTGAGCGCATTCAGCGTGACGAGGACGGTGGCGCCGGTGTCGGCGAGGATCGCGACCCAAAGCCCGGTGTAGCCGAACACCGAGGTCACAAGGAACACCGCCTTGAGGCCCAGCGCGACGGCGATGTTCTGGCGGATGTTGCCCATGGCCGCGCGCGAGAGCCTGATCAGGCGCGGCACGTCCGTGACGCGGCTGCGCAGGAGCGCCGCGTCCGCCGTCTCCAGCGCCACGTCCGTACCCGAGCCCATCGCCACGCCGACCGAGGCCGCCGCCAGCGCCGGCGCGTCGTTGATGCCGTCGCCGACCATCATGACGGGCGCGCCGGCCGCCAGCCGCTTGACCTCGGCCACCTTATCGTCGGGCAGGAGCTGCGCGCGATGGTCCATGCCGAGCGCGCCCGCGATGGCCGCGCCGGTGCGGGCGTTGTCGCCGGTGAGCATCACCGACGACACGCCGAGCGCCTTGAGCTGGGCGACGGCGGCGCGCGCGTCCTCGCGCGCCTCGTCCCGCAGCGCGATCAGGCCGACCGGGCGCGCCGACCTGAACACGGCCGCCACCGTCTTGCCCTCGCCCTCCAGCCGGTCGATGGCGTCGCGAAGGTCGGCTGGCAGGGCACCCGCTTCCGAGGCGAAGCGCGGTGAGCCAACGAAGACGCTCTCATTGTCGATGCGCGCCTCCATGCCCCGGCCGGGAATGGCCCTCGCTCCGGTCGCGGCGGGCAAAGTGAGGCCGTCCGCCTCGGCCCGCGCCAGGATCGCCTGCGCGAGGGGATGGTTCGAGCCCGTCTCGACGGCCGCCGCGAGCCGCAGCACCTCGGCTTCGGCCACGCCCGAACCGACGATGTCGGTGACCTTCGGCTCGCCGCGCGTGAGTGTTCCGGTCTTGTCGAAGGCGACGATGCGCGTGCGGGCGGCGGCCTCTATGACGGCGCCGCCTTTGAGCAGCAGGCCCCGCCTCGCACCGGCGGACAGCGCCGAGGCGATCGAGGCGGGCACCGAGATGACCAGCGCGCAGGGGCAGCCGATCAGCAGGATCGTCAGCCCGCGATAGACCCACGTGCCCCAGTCCCCGCCCAGGAACAGCGGCGGCACGATCGTTACTAGGACAGCGAGGGCGACGACGGCCGGCATGTAGATGCGGCTGAAGCGGTCGATGAAACGCTCGGTCGGCGCGCGCGCCTCCTGCGCCTCCTCCACCAGCCGGATGATGCGCGCGATGGTGTTGTCCTCCGCGCCCTTCGTCACCTCCACCCGCAGCGCGGCATCGGAGTTGATCGAGCCGGCGAACACCGGATCGCCCGGACCTTTGGCCTTCGGCATCGACTCGCCCGTAACGGGCGCCTCGTTGACTGAGGAGACGCCTTCGACGATCTCTCCGTCGGCGGGGATGCGGTCGCCGGGCCGGGCCAGAACGATCTGCCCGATGCGGAGCGAAGCCGCCGGAACCTGACGCGTCGCCCCACCTTCCTCGATCGTCGCGGTCTTAGGCACGAGGTCGGCGAGCGCGCGGATACCGGCGCGGGCACGCTCGGCGGCGACGCCCTCCAAGACCTCGCCGACCGCGAAGAGAAACACGACCAGCGCTGCCTCCTCGGCCGCGCCGATGACGAGCGCGCCCGCCGCCGCGATCGTCATCAGCATCTCGATGGTGAAAGGCATCCCAGCGCGCGCCGCCGCGACCGCGCGCCGGGCGATGGGCGCGACCCCGATCAGGCAGGCGGCGACGAAGCCCCAAGCCGCGACTTGCGGGTTCCCGACGGCGAGCTTGATCGCCCAGGCACCCGCCAGTAGCGCACCAGTCAGCATCACGAGCCGGCCCTTGGCGGTACGCCACCAAGCGGACGGACCTAGGTTCGCCGAGACAGGCGGCGCCACGTCGTTCTGGGAGATCGCATCGGCCGACGCGGCGGCAGAACTCGCCGGCGCCGTCCTCGGCGCGATCGGCTCGATGCCGTAGCCGAGCGCGCGCACCGTTGCTTCGATCGCGGTCGGGTCGGCCCGATCGGCGTCGAGCCTCAACGACAGCGTCTCTGTCGCGATCGCGACCTTGACGTGCTCCACGCCGGGCATGCGCTCCACGGCCCCACGTATCTTTGCCGCGCAGCTGCCGCAGTCCATGCCGGACACTTTCCAAACAAAGGCGCCGAATTTGTCGTTGGCGTCGGCGGCAATAGTCGACATGACTCACGCTCCCTTGATGCGACTCGTCACACCGGATACGACCTCTAGTGACTAGAGGTTCAAGGGGCTGTTCGATGAAAAGAGCGATTACGTCCGATGCCGCTGCGCACGAGCGCGTGATCGCGATCGGCGCGCTGGCTGCGCGCACTGGGGTCAAGGTAGAGACGATTCGCTATTACGAGCAGGTCGGGCTTTTACCCGCGCCCGAGCGTAGCGAAGGCAACCAGCGCCGCTACGGCCGCCGGCATCTGGAGCGTCTCGCTTTCATTAGGCACGCGCGCGACTTGGGATTCCCGGTCGAAACCTTGCGGGGATTGCTCGCGCTGGCCGACCGGCCGGACATGCCCTGCGACGAGGCGCACCGGATCGCCGCGCGGCAGCTGGCCGACGTGCGCCGCAAAATCGCTCACCTCCGAGCGCTGGAGGCGGAACTCGATCGCATCGCCCAGTCCTGCCTCGGTGGCGCGCCGGTGCGCGACTGCGCAGTGATCGAGGCCCTCGCTAAGGAGCAAAGGGCCGATTCAGTGCCGCTGGGGAAAAGGGACGCCGGAAGCGCGTGCTGATCGCTGCGCGTACTGACCTTTGAATCGTAGCGGCACCGTGGCGGGTCAATATCCGGGCGGCCTACCAGTACTCCGTATGACTGCGATAAAGTTCGTGGGAGCCGGAGCAGTATGTTCGTATCCGGGTTCCTATCCTCCGCCAACCCCTTGTTGGTACATACCGAAGACAGGGTGACGGATTGTTCCGGTCACATGGGCTACACCCGCCGGCCAAACGGTTTTCGGGGGTGTAGGGTTGTCTGCTCGAGGTCGGTATATCCCAGATCGTCGTCCATGAAGGAGACGAGCCATATGGCGTCGTCGACTGCTTTCATGCGCCTGCCAGTGCCCGTCGGAGCGCGGGCGATGTCACCGCTCTGACATTTATACGTCATCTGATCGTCATGGCGTTTGCCTATCCCGCCTGAGTGGGAGAGCGCATCTGTGTCGATCCAAATTCATAAAGGGCGGGTTCTCGCGGGTTCAGATTTTGATCTCCAGCCGGTCATCATCCGGGACGGTCTGATTGAGACGTCCGACACATGTCAAGCCGATCTGACGCTCGATGCGGCAGGGCTGATGGTGCTTCCTGGTATCGTCGACATTTACGGCGACGCTTTCGAAAGGCAGATCGAGCCGCGGTCGGGTGTGCAATTCGCGCTTGCACTCGCCGAAACCGACCGGCAGCTGGTCGCTAATGGCATCACCACGGCCTGCCATGCGGTGACCTGTTCCTGGGAGCCGGGTCCGCGAAGCCTCGAGAACGCTCAACGCCTTCTCGAGGCCCTCTGTCATCACGCTCAGACCCTGTCGGCAGAGCATCGATTTCATCTGCGACACGAGATCTTCAATCTCGATGCCCCGTCGCTGAGCCTCGATCGGGTCGCGAGCGGCCGTCTAAACGCGCTCGCCTTCAACGATGACATGGACGACCTCACGCACAACATCAGCCGCCGGTCGGCAAAGCTTGGCCGCATGATCAAACGGACGGGGCTCACGCCGGCGGATGACGCGGCGCGCCTCGAGCGTGTGACAGCGCGCCGCCGCGAGTGTCCCGCGAGCCTTGCGCGCATTGCGGAAGCAGCGGGCGAGCATGTCATCTTCGGCGCGCCCAACGTTGTGCGGGGCGGCAGCCAGAACATGGGTTGCCCGGATGCCGGCGCGATGGTAGCGAGCCGTCTGTGCACGATCCTCGCCTCCGATTACTTCTACCCGGCCATGCCTCAGGCGGTGTTCACGCTTGTTCGTAACCATGCGCTGACCTTGGCCGAGGCCTGGAACCTCATTTCCGCGCATCCGGCAGATGCGCTTGGACTTCAGGATCGCGGGGCGATCGCCCCCGGCAAACGCGCTGATCTCGTTCTCGCGCGGATGAGCGGTCTCGGGATCGAAGTCCTCGCCACCATCGCCAAGGGCGAACTTGTCTACCTCACCGATGCCCGCCTCATCTCGTCCGCCGCATCGCACGATGTGCCAGCGCGTCGGGCTGCATGAAATCAGACTATCAACAGGAGCCAAAAATGTTGAATCGCCGCAAACTTGTCGCCTCCGTCATGATCGGCTTCGCTTGCCTGTCAGCCATGCCCGCCCACGCGCAGGAAAAGATCCGCTTTGCCGTGACAGATATCGATGGCCTCGAATCCCTCCAGCGCGAGTTTGGGCCGTTCAAGGAAGCCTTCGAGAAAGCCTCGAAGCTGCGCGTTGACTTCTTTCCGGTCTCCGGTCGCACGGCTGCGGTGGAGGCCATGAATGCCGGCCAGGTGGATTTCGTTCTCACCGGCCCGGCGGAATATGTGGTTTTCAATGCCCGCCTCAAGGCGGTGCCGGTCGTGGTATGGGAGCGTCCGAACTACCGCTCGTCGATCGTTGTGCTGGACGAAAGCCCGATCCGTTCGCTGACCGAGCTTAAGGGCAAGAAAATCTCGTTCGGGGAGATCGGCTCGACCTCGCAGCATCTCGCGCCCGCCACGATCCTGTCTGATGGTGGCCTCAATTATGGCAAGGATTACGAGCCCGTTTTCCTGAAACTGAATGTTGCAGCCGAAGCGCTGCTCCGCAACGACATTGCGGCGATCGGGATGAACCAGACCCATCTTGAGCGCATCACCAAGGCCTTTCCGAACCGCAAATTCCGTACGCTTGGCGAGGGGGCGAACCTGCCAAACGACCTGATCGTCGCCTCTTCGAAGGTAAATCCGGACGTCGTCGAGACGGTTCGCAAAACCTTCCGCGATCATGGCCTGGCCCTGCTTGCGGCCGTTACCACCACCAAGGAAAATGCCAAATTCATCGGCGGCAGTTTCCAATACACAGTCTCCGACCGGGATTATGACGGCGTGCGCAAGATGTTCGTGAATGTTGGGGTGCGCGAGTTTACGCAATTTATTGGCAACTGACGGTGGTCAGCTCGACTTTAGCCCGAATCCTTCCACCGGAACCGGAGGCGCCGCCCGCGCCTCCGGTTCTTGCCGTGTCCAGCCTCGCCAAGACCTTCGGCGAGCGGGCAGTCCTGCGCGATGTCTCGCTCGTCGCGTATCGCGGCGAGGTTACCGCACTGATCGGCGCCAATGGCACCGGAAAATCGACGCTGCTGCGTGCACTCGTCCGCCTGGTCGAGCCGGATTCTGGCCGCGTGATGATGCTCGGGCAGGATGTTCGAACGCTTGATCGCGCTGCCCTGAAGGCGTTCCGATCGCGCGTTGGCTTTGTCTTCCAGAAGCATAACCTGGTCGGGCGCCTCTCGGTTCTCACCAATGTCGTGCACGGCGTCCAGGCTCGCATGAGCGGTCCGCGCAGCTGGCATCATGCGCTCGCCCCCGCCGCCATCCGCGAGGAGGCTATGGCGTGCCTTGCCGCTGTCGGCCTCGCAGACCGCGCCCTGCAGCGGGCGGATTCCCTCTCCGGCGGACAATCACAGCGCGTTGCCATCGCGCGGATGTTGATGCAGCGCCCTGAATTCGTGCTGGCTGATGAGCCGGATGCCAGCCTCGATCCTCGTGCAGGCCGAGAATTGATGGAATTGCTCTATAGACTTGCCCATGACAAAGGGCTGGTCATGATCTCGCACCGGATGGAGCACACGCTGCGATTTTCAGACCGGATCATTGGCTTGGCGGGCGGAATTGTCGCCCTTGCTCTCGAAACCCGTCACGCCCATGCCGATCAGCTCAAGGCCTTCTTCGACCGGCCCGCAGGGTTCTCCCATGCCGAAGATGAGTCGCCCTATGGCTGATCTCACCGCACCGATGCGCTGGGAGCGCCCCAATGCGTTGTCCTTCACGATCGGTGTGGTCGTGTTTGCCTTCGTGATCTGGTCGTTTTCGAGCGTTGGCCTCTCCTTGGAGCGCATCGTCCGCGGCATTCCGGCGCTCGGTTCGATGCTTGAGCGCATGTTCCCGCCTGATATTGAACGCCTTCCGCGTATCCTTGAGCAGTTGCTCATCACGTTCCAGATGGCGCTCGTTGGGTGCATCCTGGGCCTTGTCCTCGCCTTTCCCATTTCCGTACTCGCTGCGGAGGGCCTGTCTCCGCATCCCGTGCTGAAGCACGCCGCGCGAGCACTGATCGCCTTGTTCAGAACCGTGCCGGATCTCGTATGGGCGCTGTTGTTCGTGATCGCAGTGGGTCTGGGGCCCGCTGCCGGTGTGATGGCGATCATGGTAGACAAGATCGGTTTTGCCGGTCGCTTCTTCGCAGAAGCCATGGAAGAAGCCGACAAGGGACCGCAGGAGGCGCTGGCCACAATCGGCGCAACGCGAACCGGATTGATTTTTTCGGCGGTCGTGCCGCTTGCCCTGCCATCCTTTGTGGCGACATCGCTGTTCAGCCTCGAGAAGGCGGTCCGCGGTTCCGTCATCCTCGGGCTCGTTGGTGCGGGCGGCATCGGCGTAGAGCTGAAGGTCGCGTTCGACCTGTTCAATTATGACACCGCCGCAACGATTATCCTTACGATTTTTGCACTGGTCATCGCCGTCGAGCAGGCCTCGAATGTCATTCGCCGTCGCCTGATCTGAACGATCGCCGGGCGGGCGGGGCCTGGCGCTGTCGGAGATGCGCAAACGCGATGCCATCGCGCCGGCGACGCCAGGGCAGATCATCTTCGGCTGGCGCCTGCTGTGCAAAAAGGGAACATCGACTTTTTCGATCACAGCATGCGAAAACGATAAGGTTGAGAGAGAATTGCGATTCCGTGTGAGCGCAATGTGCTCTATCCGCGTTTGCCGATCAGACTGGCGCAAGGGCATATCTGATCATACCGTTAAGCCGGCTGCGCCAATCGTCCTGGACCGATATCGGCTGCCGTGAGCCCCTCCTCCAGAAGTCGCTCTGGCAGCGCATTGGCAACAACCAACCCCGCCGCCGCCCTCGCTAACGCTGGAGCCATCATGATGCCGTAGCCACCTTGGCCGGCCAGCCAGAAAAAACCGTCTGCCTGGGTGTCGAAGCCAACGACCGGTCGCTCGTCGCTCACGAAGGAGCGCAGACCGGCCCAGCTGCTGCAAATGCGCCTGACCTTCAGGAACGTTTCGGTTTCAAGCCAGTCGACAGCCACCGCGATGTCGTATTCATCGGGTTGGGAATCCTGGGGTTCGCTCGGTGTCTGGTCGCCTGGCGA
Organism: Raskinella chloraquaticus (SeqCode); assembly: GCF_021731865.1. Classification (NCBI taxonomy): domain Bacteria; kingdom Pseudomonadati; phylum Pseudomonadota; class Alphaproteobacteria; order Hyphomicrobiales; family Phreatobacteraceae; genus Raskinella (SeqCode); species Raskinella chloraquaticus (SeqCode). The sequence goes on from NZ_JAKFWN010000036.1 coordinate 16,558, forward strand.
GGCCATGATCCGCCCGCCATCCGGTTTGAGATAGGCATCATGGCCGACAAAATCGATGGCCGGCATGTCATGGGTCGTCATGTCTTCGGGCGCGTCAACGATGATGGCGGTGCGCTTGCGCGGGACAATGCCAATCGGCGCCGCGCCGGCCATGGCACCAATCCGGCCAGCCCAGGCGCCTGCAGCATTGATGATGATCCGCGCCAGAACATCGACATCGCCGGCCATGATCCTCCAGCCTCCATTGGCCCGTTCCAGGCGGTCAACACGCTTGTTGCACACCAACGTGCCGCCGCGCTGTTTGAAGCCTCGCAGATACCCCTGATGCAGACCGGCCACATCGATATCCGTGACCCCTCGCTCAAAGGCCGCGCAGGCGATCATCTCCGGTCGAAGCAGCGGCGCCAGTGCGCGCGCCTGGACAACGCTGATTGCCTCGATCTCATGTCCCGGTGATGAAAGCGCCAATATGGCGTCAAGCCCGGCCAATTGCGTTGGTGATGCGACCGTCAATGAGCCCCGCGGCGTCAGGAGCGCGTGCTCGCAAAAACCGTCAGGTGGATTGAGAAAGAAGGCATGGCTTGCCTGATTGATCCGCCGGACGACCGGGTTGCCATAGTTGCGTGTGAACAAAGCTGCCGATCGCCCGGTGCTGTGATAACCGGGCGCCGTTTCCGCTTCGATCATCAGCACGCTGCCATGCGCTGCGAGTTCATAGGCTGCTGACGTGCCCGAGATTCCTGCGCCGATGACCACATAATCATACATTGATGAACCGAAGCCCTCCCGTGGCCGGCGATCATCACAACGTGCTTCGATATAAATTGCAAGAAAACAAAAATAATTTGACTATTTGAAAGATATATTACTTCATAGGTAGCCGAAGCTCTGGAGCTCACATGATAGGCTCTGTCCGCAATCGTCTGTCAGAGTGCCTGTCCACCGCCTCCAAGGCGGATAAGGCGATTGCGAGCTATATGCTGTCCCAATTGAACAGCATCCCCTTTGAGACCGCTGCCAGCCTTGCAGAAAAAGTCCAGGTCAGCGAACCAACGGTCGGGCGCTTTTGCCGCGCCCTGGGCTATGCCAGCTTCAAGGATCTGAAGGACCATCTCAAGCAGGATATCGGCGACCGGCCATGGCTGATCAGCGATCGGCTGCGTGATTTTCAGCGCAGCGCGCAGGCGGGCGAGGACCAGCTGGGTGCTGGCCTGCAGATGGAAATTGCCGCTCTGGTGGCGGTCTATGAGCTGGCACGCACACCCGAATGGCGCCGCGTGGTCGAGCGGTTGGCGCGACGCCCCGCCGTTTTCGCGGCCGGGTTTCAGACCGAGCGCGGCATGGCTCAGATTTTTGTCAATCAGCTGCAGTATCTGCGTGACCGTGTGCATCTGCTTGATCTGGCTGGCGGAAACTTCAGTGAATTGCTGCTGTCAGACGCGGCATCGACCGCAGACAAGCCGACGCTGGTGATCTTTGAGGCGCGGCGCTATTCGCGCATGGCCAAACTTCTGGCTGTTGAAGCGAAAGCGGCAGGCATCCCCACGACGCTGATCACCGATGCCTTCTGCGACTGGGGCCGGGACGTGGTTGACGAACTGCTCGTCGTGCCGACCGAGTTCAATCTGTTCTGGGATTCAACCGCCCAGATGGCGAGCCTCGCGAACCTTCTTGTCAACAGTGTTTTCATCGAACTCGGCCCGCAGGTCGAGCAGCGGATGGACGCGATTGCCCGCCTCTTCAACCGCTTCACGGGCCATGTGGGTGACCCGAGCGGGCCTGTCACGGGGGATTAAATCTGACCTGTCCATCAACCGACGTCCAGCAAAGGAAAACCACAATGCGCTACACTGCCAAGGCGATGCTCTTGTCCGGATCGGCGCTTCTGTCGGCCGGCCTGCTTTCTCTCGCGCCCGGTTCTACCGCGATGGCGCAGGAGGCAATCTTCGTGATGCCGGTACGTGATGTCGGCGCGCCAAGCTATAATCCGATCCTGGGCACGCGGCTCAACGCCGCCACGACGCTGATCTTCGACCGCATGGTTATCCAGGACGCAGACCAGAGCTTCCATGGCCAGCTTGCGACATCGTGGGAAACGTCAGCGGACGGTCTGAGCTGGACCTTCAAGTTGCGGCCCAACGTCAAGTTTCATGATGGCGAACCGTTCAATGCGGCGACAATCGTCTGGTGGCTGCCCAAGTTCCTCGGCACTGAAAACGCCTTCATGACCGATGCGATCGACAAGGTGGATGTCATCGACAATCTGACGGTCAAATTCACGATGAAAAATCCCGACCCGAACATGCTGTTCAACATGGCGTCGAGTTTCATGGGCATTCCCTCACCCAAATCATTCGACCAGCTCGGCGACAAATTCGGCGTCACAGGCGCGGTTGGCACCGGCCCCTTCAAGCTGGAGAGCTTTGTAGTGGGCCAGCAGACCGTGCTGGTGCGCAACGACGCCTATAACTCCGCGTCGGATCTTTCGGTGAACCAGGGGCCAGCCAAACTGAAGAAAATCACCTTGCGTGAAATCGCCGAGGATTCAACGGCATTCCTGGAGTTGAAGACGGGTGGCGTCGACATGCTGCTCAGCGTACCAACGGATTTCCTGCCGCGCCTTTCGACTGAAAAAGGAACCAAGGTCGTCACGCTTCGGGGCACGGAGGTTTACTACGTCGTCATCAACACCTCGGTCGAGCCCTTCACCGATATCAAAGTGCGGGAGGCGACAGGCTTCGCCATCAATCAGAAGGAAATTCTCGCAAGCCTCTTTGGCGGCGTTGGCGAGGAGGCCCATACCTTCCTGATCAGCGGCCTGGCTGAAGCCAAGGTCGATCCCAAACTGCTGATCGCCTATGATCCCGCCCGCTCACGCAAGGCACTTGATGAGGCTGGCTGGGTGATGGGTTCCGATGGGGTTCGCGCCAAGGCCGGCACCAGACTTCAGGTCAAGCTGTGGACCCAGAGTGGCACGGAATTCAAGCGCATCACCGAAGTCGTGCAGGCACAGTTAAAGGCGGTTGGCATCGGCACTGATATCACCGCCTTCGATGCGGCGACGATCACCGCGCAGTATCGCAAGAAGACCGAACACCAGCTCGCCGTCAGGGTTTATTCCTGGGCCAATGCCGACATTCTCGACTGGTTCTTTGCCGGCAAGCGTGCGGGCCATCCCAATCATTCCATGTGGGTCAATGCCACGTCTGAAGCGCTTAACGAGAAGGCCATGAAAGGTTCGCGGACGTGGGATGAACGCGTTGCCAATTTCCGCGCCTATCACGAGAACCTGCTCTCGCAATTCGTGTTCGCGCCGATCTACCAGCCCGTGCAGAATTTCGCCTATTCACAAGCGCGCATCACCATGCCTGCCACCGTGCGCGGTACACGGCTGCAGAGCCAGACGATCGTCGATATCGAAAAGAAGTAAGGCTCATGTGAGCCCGACAGCAAGCAGCCGGAATGGTCAATTTCCTGATCAAGCGATTGGTATTGCTCATTCCGGTATTTCTGGTTGTTTCGGCGATCATCTTCATGATCATCCACTTGGTGCCGGGCGATCCGATCGACAACATTGTTCAGATCGGATCGACCCCGCAGCAGAAGGCGGCACTCACCGCCAAATACGGCCTCGACAAGCCGTTGATCGTTCAGTACGCGATCTGGCTCGGCAAGCTGATGACGGGTGATCTTGGCGAAGCGATCATCCTGCGCCAGCCCGTCTCCTCCCTCATTGCGCAGAACCTGCCGCATAGCCTGATCCTCGGGTCACTCGCGCTGGTGTTCTCCACCGTCGTGGGGATTGCAACCGGAGCGCTTGCGGCAATCTGCCGGGACAGCTGGGTCGACCGCTGGGTGATGGCTGTGATCCTCCTTGGCTCGACCGTGCCGAGCTTCTGGCTTGGTCTTTTGATGATCCTTGTCTTTGCCGTCCACCTTGGCTGGTTTCCGGTTTCGGGCGCGCGCAGCTGGAGTGCGCTGGTGCTGCCCGTGCTCACCATCGGCCTTGGTGGTGTGGCGCTTGTCGCGCGCGTGACACGCGTTGCCATGATGGACATATCGCGTCGCGATTTTGTCATGATGCTGCATGCCAAGGGCGTGCCACCATGGCGGATCAACCTGCAGCACATCCTGCGCCACGCGCTCCTGCCGGTGGTCACCATCCTGAGCTTGCGCATCGGCTGGATTCTGGGTGGCGCGGTGACGATTGAATATGTGTTCGCCAGGCCCGGTCTCGGCTCCCTGCTCATCACCTCGCTGAACCAGCGTGACTATCCCGTGGTGCAGGGCTGCCTGCTGATGCTCGCCATCGCCGTCATGCTGGGTACCTTGCTGGGGGATGTGGTGCAGGCCCTCATTGATCCGCGTGTTCGCGAGAGGACAGGTTGATGATCAAATCCTCAAGCCTGCGCACGATCCTCCTGTCCCCGCGCGGCGGCATATCGGCCATCGTGCTGCTGGCCGTGATGATCTGCGCGGTTTTTGCGCCGCTGATCGCGCCCTACGCCTATGACATACAGAGCCTGCGCGATGCCAATCTCAACCCGTCCTGGAAGAACTGGATGGGCACTGACGAGTTCGGGCGTGACCTGCTGTCGCGCATGATCTACGGCGCGCGCACCTCGCTGAGCGTTGCCCTGACCGCGATCAGCATCTCGGTCGCAATCGGCATGAGCCTTGGCGCCACTGCCGCTTATTTCGGCGGCGCCTTCGACAGGCTTGTGACTGCGGTCGTTGATCTGACCTGGTCTTTCCCGGAAATCCTGATCGCGCTCATCCTCATCGCGATTATCGGTCCGGGGCTCAACTCAACGATGATCGCCATCTCGATTGCCTATCTTGCACAGTTCACGCGGCTGACGCGGGTGCAGATCATGGCGCTGAAGAACGAGACCTACGTGGAAGCCACCCGCAGCCTTGGCGCCGGCCATGCGCACATCATCCTCCGGCACCTTCTGCCGAATGCGCTGACGCCCGTGATCGTGGCCGGCATGCTGGCGACCGGCGATGCCATCATCCTCGAAGCAACGCTTGGCTTCTTCGGGCTTGGCGCGCAGCCGCCCACGCCAAGCTGGGGCGCCATGATGTCAAGCGGTACGGCGCAGATATTCATCGCGCCATGGATCATCATCTTCCCGGGCCTCGCCATCGCCATCACCGTGATTGCCATCAATCTCTTCGGCGATGCGGTGATCGACGTGCTCGATATCCGCCGACAGCTGAGGGATTCGTGAGATGGCGCTTTTGTCGGTCACCGACCTGTCCGTGTCCATCGGCCGGCTGAAGCCGCTCGATGGTATTTCATTCGACATCGGCAAGGGTGAAATTGTCGGCATGGTCGGCGAATCCGGTTCCGGCAAATCGTTGACCGCCATGAGCGTCATGGGTCTTTTGCCGTTGATCGGCGGCAAGATGACGTCCGGCTCGATTCGCTTCGACGGTATTGATCTCGCAACCTTGCCCGAGCCGCATTATCGCGCCCTGCGTGGCAGACGTATCGCGCTCATCAGCCAGAATCCGATGACATCGCTCGATCCCATCATCCGCATCGGTGCCCAGATCGATCAGGTGAGCATTCTTCATCTGGGTCTGAGTGATGCCGCCGCCAGGGCGCGCAGTATCGACATCATGCAGCAATTGCGCATTCCCGAAGCAGCGACCGTCCATGGCAATTACCCGCACCAGCTGTCCGGCGGCATGAAGCAGCGCGTAGTCATCGCCATGGCGCTGGCGGCTGACCCCGAGTTGATGATCGCTGATGAGCCGACGACAGCGCTGGACGTCACCATCCAGGCGCAGATTATCCAGATCGTGGTTGATCTGGTCCGCGAGCGCGGGCTGTCGCTGCTGCTCATCACTCATGACATGGGGGTGGTGGCGCAGGCATGCGACAAGGTCGTGGTGCTCTATGCGGGCCGCGTGGCTGAAACAAATGGCATTGATGCCATCTTCGGTGAACCGCAACACCCCTACACGCGCGAGCTGATCCGCTGCATTCCGCGCCATGATCAACTGCGAGGCAGCCTCACGGGCATTCCCGGCGCGGTACCATCCGTGATGGATTATCCCTCGGGTTGCCGCTTTCACCCGCGTTGTGCTGACGCTCTGGATATCTGCGCCGGCGCAATTCCGGCTCTCGAACAAAAGGCCGCCGGCTTTGCAGCCTGCCATGCCGCAATCAACGCCGCTGGCAAAGTGAGCGCCCATGGCTGATGAGGCGCAGGCGCAATTGCCAAGCGACAATCTGGTTGCGGTCCGTGACCTGACACGCGAGTACAAATCCAGTGGCGGGCTCTTCAGCACGGTGCGCAGCATGCGGGCGGTCAACGAAGTCTCGCTCGATGTGCCGCGCGGCAAGGTAACCGGCGTGGTGGGCGAATCCGGCTGCGGCAAGTCCACGCTGGCCCGTCTTGTCCTGCGTCTGATAGCGCCAACCGCAGGCCGGGTCATGTTTAACGATACCGATCTTGCGAGTCTTGCCCCCGCACAGCTGCGCAAGCTGCGCCGCAGCATGCAGATGGTGTTCCAGGATCCCTATTCCGCCATCGATCCGCGCTACACCATCCGTCGCGCCCTGCTGGAGCCGTTCGAGGTGCAGGGCGTGGCGCTCGGCAAGGGTGAACAGGAAGACCGGCTCCTCGCACTCATCAGCAAGGTTGGCCTCAGTCCGCGCATGACTGAAAGCTATCCCCACCAGCTTTCAGGCGGGCAAAAACAGCGCGTCGGCATTGCGCGCGCACTGGCGCTCTCGCCGTCCTTCCTCGTGCTCGATGAGCCGACCGCCTCGCTCGATGTCTCGATCCAGGCACAGATCATCGGACTGCTCGAAGCCCTGAAACAGGAACTTGGGCTGACCTATCTCTTCATCTCCCATGACCTGAGCCTTGTGCGCTATTTCTGCGACCGGATCGTGGTGATGTATCTTGGTCGCGTAGTCGAGATACTGCCCGGCGCACGGGCTGAGGCGTGCCACCACTATGCCCGAACCCTTATGGACAGCCATTTCGTCCCCGATCCCAGACACCGCAAGGCGGTGACGCCGCTGGTTGGCGAAATACCAAGTCCGTTCAATCTGCCGCCCGGCTGTGCCTTCGCCGAGCGCTGCCCTGCCGCCTCGCCGCTTTGCCGGCGCGAGCGCCCTTTATTGTCTGAGCACGCGACGGGGCATCTTGTCGCCTGTCACCATCCGGCGTGAGACCTTGAGCTTCACCGTCCTCACGGCCGAGTTCAGTCATGAAATCCGTCATTGCCCTGAAATCCATGCACCAGTGTTGAGCCGCTTTCGAGCCGCTCGCCGCAAAGGTGATCGTTTGCGATAGCGGCGCTCTGTGCACGCCCGATCTGAGGCGGCTGCCCTATCGCAACGTCATTCGTCCTGCTTTTCTGCTGGATCATCTCTCTCTCGGCAAGGAAGCCGATGACGAAATGTTGATCTCGAGATCTGGTGCGCCTCTCGGGCGCAGTGAGCGTTGAGATACCGGACTGCGTGCGAAAGCGATTGCCGCCAGGCATGAAACTCTGGCACACGACATATCAGGAAATCATCCATCGAAGGGTGATCTCTCACCTGCTGATGAACGATCGCTGGGAGCCTGATGCCGCCTATGTCCGTGACAGACCTTGATATCACCAGTCTCCATGCCGCCTACGCACAAGGAGCGACGCCCGCAGCCATGATCGACGCTGTCTATGGGCGCATCGCCGAGATCAACGATCCCGGTATCTTCATCGCGCTTGACGACAAGGAGTTCGTGCTTGCTGCCGCGGCTGCCCTGCCGCCTTTCGACCCGCTGGCCTTTCCGTTGTGGGGCGTTCCCTTTGCCGTCAAGGACAACATTGATGTTGCCGGCCGCATGACAACGGCAGCCTGCCCGCAATTCGCCTATCAGGCAGCCGGACATGCCGCCGTCGTGGCGCGTCTTGTTGCCGCCGGAGCGCTCTTCATTGGTAAAACCAATCTTGATCAGTTCGCCACCGGATTGGTAGGCACACGCACGCCCTATCCTGTGCCGCGAAATGCCTTTGATGCTGTGCGTGTTCCCGGTGGTTCGAGTTCGGGTTCTGCGGTTGCCGTCGCCCAGGGGATTGTCAGTTTTTCGCTGGGCACCGACACGGCCGGATCGGGGCGCGTTCCTGCTGGGCTCAATCACATCGTCGGGTTGAAACCATCCCTCGGTTTGTTGTCGGCAAGAGGCGTCGTGCCGGCCTGCCGCACCCTTGATTGTGTCTCTATTTTTGCCGCAAGCGTTGGCGATGCCCGTCGGGTATTTGAAATGGTTGCAGCCTATGATCCCGCCGACCCCTTTGCCCGCAAAGCCGGCAAGCCAGCCATCGACACGCTGCGCCGCATCGGCGTGCCACGATCGCAGGACAGGCTTTTTTTTGGCGACAAGCTTCAGGAAAATGCGTTTGGCGCGGCCCTGTCGCATGTTGAGGCGGTTGCCGGGCCTTTGCAGGAGGTCGATCTGACATCGTTTTTTGCAACCGCCCGCCTTCTCTATGACGGGCCCTGGGTCGCCGAGCGGCGGGCGGCGATCGGCAGCTTTATGGATGACGCGCCGCAGGCGATTCATCCGGTAACACGGTCAATTGTGGAAAAGGCTGACGGCATGTCCGCCGTCGATACATTCAACGGCCTTTACCGCTTGGCCGAGTTGAAGCGGGCATCGGATGCAATGTGGGATGACATTGACGTGCTCGTCGTGCCAACGGCGCCGATCGCGCCCGCTCTGAAAGATCTGGAGGCTGATCCCATTGGTCCCAATTCGCTGCTTGGTACCTACACGAATTTCGTCAACCTCCTCGACCTTGCGGCCCTGGCTATTCCCGGTCCCATGCGCGCCGACGGGTTCCCTGCCGGCATCACCTTGATCGCTCCGCGCGATCAGGACGTTTTGCTGGCTGAACTGGGTCAACGACTTTTTCCAGGTTTCGGCGGCCGCCGCCCCGCTTATCAGCTGGCTCAAGGATAGTTATGAACACAGACGACAATTCTCCGACAATCGAACTCGCCGTCGTTGGCGCTCATCTTTCCGGCATGCCGCTCAACGGCGAGCTGACGGGTCGCGGTGGTGTATTTGCGCGCGCCGCCTCCACGGCAAACCTCTACCGCCTGTTTGCGCTGGCCGGGGGTCCGCCCTTTCGCCCCGGACTTCTGCGCGTTGCAGCCGGAGCGGGCGCCGCCATCATTGTTGAGGTGTGGAAGCTGTCACCGGCCGCGTTCGGCAGTTTCGTGGCCACCATTCCATCCCCGCTCTGTATCGGCACCCTGCATCTGGCCGATGGTACGACGCCCAAAGGATTCCTCGTCGAGCCCGAGGGGCTCGGCGCGGCCATCGACATCACGTCCTTTGGCGGCTGGCGCGCTTATATGGCGGCTAAAACTTAAATTCCCTCGGCGATGATGCTGACATGAGCTGCGACAATGAACCAGCCATCCTTGAAGCGTACCCAGCTTTGCATCTGGCGACCGACTTTTCCAGCCAGTGACGGGCGATGGAACAAGGTCGAGGCGACTGCGAAATCGCGCCCATAGCTTGTGATGACCGTTCGCGACGTCGAGCGCGCGAGACCAACGGGAGAACGGGCAGCGCGGAAAGCGGATATTTCGCCATAGCCGTAAAGATTTTCTGCCACCCCATAGCGCAGCGTTCGTGGGTCATTGCGAAACAACGCGTCGAGCGTTTCGACGTCATTGGCGATCAACGCCGCTTCATAGCGCGCGAAGGCTGCGCGCACTTCCGAGAGAACATCGGGAAGATCGATCTCCATCACGAAAACGCCGCAAGTGCTTTGGCATGAACAACCCCCGCGCGCTCCAGATGATGAGCGACCCGCAACGCCAGATCCTCGCGCCATGGCGCGGCAACGATCTGGACGCCGATGGGCAGCGGCGACAGCTGGACGGGAACAGTGACGACCGGCAAACCGATAAACGAGAAGGGCTGGGTGAAGAGACCTATATTGGGCCGCAGCGGTACTTTTTGTGCCCCCAGGTCAAGGGTGGTGTCACCGAGCTTCGGCGCTGTGCAAGGTGTTGCTGGTGCCAGAATGATGTCGCACTCCTGAAACAGAGCGAGCACTTGTCTTTGATACCAGCGGCGCAATTTCTGAGCCCGGATCACCGCACCCGCCGGGATCATCGCGCCTGCGAGCAGACGGTCGCGCACCGCCGGGTCAAACTCGCCTGCGCGCTCGCGCAACCTGTCGAGATGGAGGGCCGAGCCCTCAGCCGCTGTGATGATATAGGCAGCCGCACGCGCACGCGCGACCTCGGGCAGATGAATGGTCCGCGTGGCGCCAAGGGCGCGCGCTACCTGTGACATCGCCGCGCTGGCCGCAGCGCTTCGGCCTTGCTCGAAATAGCCGCCCGCAATCGCCAGGCGCAGGCCGGCGATGCCGTTGTGAAGCGATCCACAACTCGGCTCATCCGGGCGCGACGCCTGCACCGGGTCCGCAGGGTCGGCGCCCTGCATGGCATCGTAGGCAAGCGCCAGATCTTCGGTCGTTCTGGCAAGCGGCCCGAGGTGATCGAAACTCGAGACGAAGGGAAACGTGCCGGCACGGCTCAGTCGGCCATAGGTCGGCTTGAGGCCGAAAATGCCACAGAACGAGGCGGGCACACGGATGGAACCATTGGTGTCCGAGCCGAGGGTGAGCGGCACCAGGCCGGCGGCGACCGCGCCTCCTGATCCGCCCGACGACCCGCCAGTCATGCGCGTGACATCGTGGGGGTTGCGTGAGGGGCCATCATGGATGTTTTCGCCGGTGAAATCATAGGCGTATTCGCCCATGTTGAGCGCACCCAGAAGGATTGCTCCTTGGCCTTCAAGACGCGTAATCAAGGGCGCATCGTGCGGTGCAGGTGCCAGGTCGCGATTGATTTTTGATCCGGCAATCGTCGTCAGTCCGGCGACGTCGAAGAGGTTCTTCACGGCGAAAGGGACACCGGCGAGCGGCCCCGCATTCTTGCCCGCTGCAATGTCGGCATCAACGCGCCGGGCGCTCGCCAGAGCACGCTCACGTGTCACCGACGTGAAGCAATTAAGCGCCGGGTTGTGGCGGGCGATGCGGGCGAGCGCAGCTTCGACGACGGCGAGCGCCGATGTCTCGCGCCGGTTGACCGATGCGGCGATGGCCGCTGCACTGGCTGTGCCCGAGGCGAGGGCGCTCATGCGCGGAAGACCACGGCCGGCTCGCTCTCATCATTGAGCGGGACGCCGCTGAAGTACTCGATCGCATCCATCAGCGTTGACATGTTCTGTGCGACCCCGTCTTTCCATTCAGCTTTGATATCAAGACGCAGGCATGCGGCGGTGGCCGCCACATAAGCCTCGATTGTCTCGCGGTCGGTTGCCATGATTGGACATCCTTATCTTGACGCCGGTGGGGCGGGAATGGCGGCAATCAGTGCTTGCGTATACTCATGCCGGGGATTGGCGAGAATGTCGGCGCTGTTGCCCTGTTCGACAATCTCGCCACCACGCATGACGATCAGGCGATCACACATCAGGCCGACCACATGCAGATCATGTGAAACGAAAAGATAGCTCATGCCGAGCTTCTGCTTCAGGTCCTGCAGGAGATTGAGAACGATGGCCTGAACGGAGACATCAAGGGCTGCGGTCGGCTCGTCGAGAATGATCAGGTCCGGCTCCAGCGCAATGGCGCGCGCAATGCCGACGCGCGCTTTCTGCCCGCCGGACAATTGATGGGGGAAGCGATCGAGCAGATCAAGCGGCAGCCCCACCTGACCTGCCAGCTTCTCGCAGCGCTGGCGTATACTCTCGCCAGGCTTCAGGCGCGGGAAGCGCAGCAGCGGATCGGCGATAGCGCGCGCCGCCGTGAAGCGCGGATTGAGGCTGTCGGTTGGATCCTGAAACACCATCTGGATGCGGGCGCGAAACGGCGATGCAGCAAACTGGCGTGCCGGAATTTGCGTCAGATCGGTACCGTCGAATTCAATGCGCCCGCTTGTGGCATCGATGAGGCGAGTGACCATCAGCGAGGTTGTTGATTTTCCGCACCCCGATTCACCCACCAGGCCGACGCTTTCGCCGCGGCCAACGCAAAACGAGATGGCGTTGACAGCTCGAAAAGGTTCCTCGCTCTTGCCGCCCAGCAGGCTCAACAGGCCGCCGGCTGACTTTGCCTTCGGGTACTCCTTGATGAGGTTTTCCACCCGCAATATTGGCGCGTGCTGCTGCTTCGATGGCTGATTGGCGACGGGCGAGGGTACAGGCGATATTGTCTCTTCCGGCAGCAGGTCACGGAGTTGGCAACCCGGACGCGGTGTCGCCCGCATGAGCTTGCGCGTATAGGCATGAAGCGGCGTCCTGAAGATGGTGTTGGCATCAGCCGTCTCCACCACATCACCTTTCTCCATCACCACAACGCGATCAGCGTAAGCCGCAGCAAGGCCAAGATCATGCGTGATAAGGATGGACGACATGGCGCGCTCGCGCGTCAGCTCGCTCACAAGATCCATCACCGCTTTCTGCGTGGTGACGTCAAGGCCGGTCGTCGGCTCATCGGCAATCAGCAACTGCGGGCGGCACGCCAGCGCCAGCGCGATGACGACCCGCTGGCACATGCCCCCTGAAAGCTCGAACGGGTAGGCGTGATAACGCTCCTCTGGCCGGGCGATCCGTACATTGGCAAGCGCCTCAATGGCCTTTTGCTGCGCCTGGGTGGCGCCCACGAGCGCATGCTGGCGCAAGACATCTTCGATCTGGTGGCCGATCTTGCGGATCGGATTGAGGGCGGCGCGCGGGTTCTGGAAGATCATCGACAATTCGCGGCCGCGCAGATTGCGCATCTCCGTTTCCGGCATGCGTGCCAGCTCAAGCCCCGAAAAGATCATCGAACCCGACGCTATCCGCCCGGCACGATCAAGGATGCGCATGAGCGCGTAGGAGGTGACCGATTTTCCTGATCCCGATTCCCCGACGATCGCGACAGTCTCGCCCTTGCCAACGTCGATATCGATCGCCTTGACCGCTGTCACCGTGCCGCGCCGCGTTGCAAACTCGACGGTGAGGTTGCGGATGGCCAGAAGCGGGGAGGGTATCATGGCGCCGCTCACGTCCGGCGCTGGGGATCGATGAGGTCGCGCACGCCATCTCCCAGCAGATTGAAACAGAACACGGCGATCATCAGCGCCAACCCGGGAAAGAAGGCGATCCACCATTCGCCTGACACGATGAAGCTTGCGCCCTCCGCCACCATGATACCCCATTCAGGCGTTGGCGGGCGCACGCCAAGACCGATGAACGAGAGGCCGGCGGCATTGAGAATGGCGTAGCCCATGGTCAGCGACATCTGCACCGCCATGATCGGCATGATGTTGGGAACGATCTGGGTCAGCAGGAGCCGCCATTCCGAATTTCCCGCAAGGCGCGCGGCCTGCACGAACCCCGCCTCGCGCCGCACATTCGCTTCCGCTCGCGCCACGCGGGCGTACAGCGGAAAGTTGATGATGGCGGTGGCGATGATGATGTTGGTGACGCTGTTGCCGAGGGCGGCAACGATGCCCATGGCAAGCACGAATAGCGGGAAGGCCATGATGGTATCGGCGATCCGCCCCACCAGCTTGTCGACCCAGCCGCCGAAATATCCGGCTGTCACTCCCGCCAGACCGCCCAGGAAAAAAACGAGCGCAACTGACGCGATAGCGATGGTGAAATCGAGCCGCGTGGCAACGAGTACGCGGCTGAAGATATCGCGCCCCAGCTGGTCGGTACCAAACCAGTGAACGCGGGTGGGGCCCTTCAGCGCTTCGGCGGTGTTGCTCGCCAGCGGATCAAACGGCGCGATCATCGGGCCAAACAATGCTGCAAAGACGATGAGTGTAAACAGCCCGAAGGCAAGCCCGGTGACCGGATTTTCCGCGATGATATGGACACCATGGGTCCAGAGTCCCGGCGAAGACGGCGCTTGCTGGCGCACCTTCAATGCCGGCTGAACTCCGCTGCTCTCGCTCACGACCTCACCCCTCCAGCCGGACGCGCGGGTCGATGAAACCATAGAGCAGGTCGATCAGCAGATTGAGCATCACATACATCACCGCCATGGTCAGCACGAAGCCCTGGATCGGCGCATAATCGGACGCAATCAACGCTTCAACCGCATAGGAGCCGATACCCGGCCAGGCGAATACTTTCTCAACCAGGACATTGGCGCCGAGCAGGAACGAGAACACCATGCCAAGCGTGGTCACCACCGGCAGCATGGCATTGCGGAAGGCGTAAACGCCGATCACCTTGCCGCTGCTCAAGCCGCTGGCGCGAGCGGTGCGCACGAAATCAGCCCCCAGCACCGCCAGCATCGACGCCCGTGTCATGCGGGTGATGGGCGCCAGCGAGAAGATGCCCAGCGTCACGGCCGGCAGGATCAGCTGCGCAATCGCCGCCCGGAAGGCGGGAAAATCTCCCGCCAGCAGCGTATCAATCAACAGGAAGCCGGTCACCCGTGGAGGTTCGGATAGAAAAACATCCAGACGGCCAAGTGGCGCGGGCGACCAGCCCAGGATGAAGTAGAAGACAAAAACAAGGAGCAGCCCGGTAAAAAATACGGGAAGCGAGACGCCAGCGGTGGCGATGATGCGGCACAGATGATCGATCCATGACCCCTGGCGCACGGCGGCCAGAACGCCCAGAGGCAGGGCGACCGACATCGCCAGCAGAAGGCCGCACAGGGTCAGTTCTGCGGAAGCCGGCAATCTTGCTGCAATGTCTCTGGTAACAGGCTGGCCGGTGGTGAGGGACTGGCCAAGATCGCCCTTGACCAGCGCCGCCACATAGCTGGCGAACTGCTGTGGCAGGGGCTGGTCGAGGCCAAGCTTGCTGCGAATTTCGGCGATAGCTTTCGGCGAGGCCGTCGGCCCGGCAAAATAGGCGGCGGTGTCACCGGGCAGAACGCGCGTCAGCAAAAAGGTGACGATGATCACGCCGATAATGGACGGGATGGTCGTCAGAAGCCTGGCGCCGATCAAACGAAGCATGAGAGCAACTATGCTTTCGTCAGATAGCGGAAATCCGGCTCGCGGCAGGGTTGGAACTGATAGCCGCCAATGTTCTTTTGCATCGCCACATCATGCGTCGGCTGGGCGAGCGGAATCATCGGTACTTCACGCGACACCAGCGACACGAAGTCGACAACGCTTCGCTCATAAACTGCCTTGTCGCTGGTGAAGCGCGCTTCATCAACGAGCTTGTCGAGCGCCGGGTTCTGATAGGATGCAATGTTGAAAATGGAATTGTTGCCGTGCATCGTCCAGAACAGGTAATAATCGGGGTAATCAAGCCAGCCGGCAAAGCGGTTCAGCACCATCGGGTTGGTTTTCTTGCTGATTTCGCCGCGGAAATTGGCGCCCGGCACTTTCGAGATTTCGATGTTGATACCGATGCCCGCCATGGCCTCTTTGATGAGGACGGCCATCGGCTCGGCGACGGTTGCGTTGCCGGCATCGAAGAGAAGTGTGGTTGAAAGCCCGCCGGGCGCTGCCGCGTCGACGAGTGCCTTGGCTTTCGCCACATCGGTCTTGTAAGGGTAGGGTTGCGGCCACGCCACCTTGGGGGTTGCCGGTCCGCCGGACATGTCGATGCCGCGCCCGAACAGCGACGCCTGCAGCATTTTCTCATAAGGCATGGCCCAGGCTGCCGCCTGCCGCAGCCGGACGTCGGTGAAGGGGCCGGTGGCGGTATTCAGATAAAGACCCCACACGCCATTGGGGATCGGCACACCCACGACATTGATCTTGCCGGCATCCAGCAGGTCCTTGAAATCCTTCGGTGGCAACCCGTACGAAATATCCGCATCGCCCCGCTCGATGAGCGCCCGACGTGTCGAGGGTGAGGCGATGTCGCGGGCTATGACGCGACGCAGCGTTGGCAGCTTGCCAGACGTCCAGGCGTCATGGCGCGTGTAGATCGTCTCGACGCCGGGCTTCCAGCTCTCGACCTTGAATGCGCCGGAGCCGGCGACGTTGTTCTTCAGCCATTCCTTGGCCCAGGGATCGCCACCGCTGTTGGCAATGGCAAGCTCTGAATCAAAAACGAACGGAATGGTGACCGCCAAATTTGGCATCGTCAGCTTGTCCTTGCGGATGAAATCCACGCGGAACGTCTTGTCGTCAAGGGCAACAAATTGTTCGGCCTTCTCCAGCGACCCGGCGTTCATCTGTGTCGTTGCAAACCCGCCAATCGACACGGCGCGATCGAGCGACCATTTGACGTCCCTGGCAGTCACCGGCCTGCCGGAATGGAAAGTGGCGTTGCGCAGTTTGAACGTGCAGCTCATGCCATCGGAGGCAACCTGCCAGCTTTCCGCCAGCTCACCCTCGATTTCCGTCATCGCGATCGTGTTGCCGCCACCGCTCGGGATGGGCACGGGCTTGAAGCGCAGCAGGCGATCATAGCAATTAAGCGCGACGCCATTGACCGGCTGGGATGAGCCGATGCCCTGCATGTCGAGGCTGTTGGGTCCATATTCCTGCACCAGCAGGAGCGTCTCATTGCGGCCCACGGACTGGGCATTTGCCGTCGATCGGGCAATGAACGGAGCGGCGAGGCCAGCGGCAAGCGCAGTGCGGCGGGTGATCATCGACAATATGTCCTTCCTTGGTCATTCGCGACAGGTGGAACCGCAACGCCGGCGGTCAATCCGACCACGGCATCTCATGACGGTGAGAATTCTGCGTCGTACTGAAAGGAGCTGAGCAAGGCTTGTGCCAAGACCTCGCAGGCAGGCTTTGCGATGAATCGGCGAATAGTCGGGACGCTTAACAGCGGCCGCGACGGGTAAACGGCTCTGATTTATGATCAGTCGTCGTCACCTCTGCCCAACATTTGTCTGAGTGCCTACGGATTAGGCAATCTGGCCGCGCCTTTTGTCAGGAGCAAAGCGTCGCTGTCGTCTTTGAGGTCTATGCCTGTCAGTGAACGGCGGAACGCCTCATCAATCAGCCAGTCAAGCTTCGCAGCTGCGACCTCGAAGCTGAGGCCAGCGGGACGAATATTGGACAGGCAGTTGCGGGCAGCATCGCTCACGCCGGGGCGCGGGGCAAAGGTCAGATACGCACCAAGCGAATCAGGCGATGACAGGCCTGGCCGCTCGCCGATCAGCATCAGCACCATGCGCGCGCCAAGCAGGTGGCCTATCTCGTCACCAAGAGCCACGCGGGCTTGCGAGGCGACCACAATCGGCGCGCAGCTGATGGCGCGACCCTCGATGTGCGCCAGCACAGCGGTGACGAGCGGCAGGGCATTGTTGTGGATGGCGGTTGCTGACAGCCCGTCGGCCACCACGAGCGCAAGGTCGCTTCTGCGGCTGTGGGAGGCAAGCATTGCGCGGCTTTTCTGCGACAACATCCGCCCGAGATCGGGCCGGCGCAGATAGGTGGCACGATCACCCGCCGCGCTCGCGACCTCGATCACCTGACGCCCCGGAGCCGCCAGCGCCGCGGCGATCTCGCCTGCACGAAACGGCTCATGCACCGCATCACGTGCCTTTGCGTGGGCAAGTCCAAACCGCAGCACCTCGTCAACAGGCATTGATGCGCCGCGATGACCCAGTCCGATGCGCGCTGGCGTCAACGCGCGCAAACGCGACCAATTGGTGAGCGGCGTGCGATCCTCGGGGTTGTCATTCATGGCAGGTAATCGCCCATTGCCTGCAACAAGGGGGGCGACGTGCCGCCCGCGCGCAGGGCGCCCGTCGCATCGACGATATCGAGCCGTTGTAGCCAGGCCTCGAACTCCGGCGCCCGCCTCAAGCCCAGCAGCGCCCGGATATAGAGCTGGTCGTGAAACGACGTCGACTGGTAATTCAGCATGATGTCATCAGCGCCCGGTACGCCCATGATAAAATTGACGCCGGCTGCGCCAAGCAACGTCAGCAGCGTATCCATATCATCTGAATCCGCCTCAGCGTGATTGGTGTAGCAGATGTCGCATCCCATCGGCAGGCCCATCAGCTTGCCGCAGAAATGGTCCTCCAGCCCGGCGCGGATGATCTGCTTGCCGTCATAGAGATATTCCGGCCCGATGAAGCCGACGACGGTATTGACGAGAAACGGCTGATAGGCTCTGGCAACGGCATAGGCGCGCGCTTCAAGTGTTTGCTGGTCAACGCCGTGATGGGCATTGGCCGAGAGAGCCGATCCCTGTCCGGTCTCGAAATACATGACGTGATCGCCGACCGTACCCCGCTTGAGGGATCGTCCCGCGTCAAGCCCTTCGCGCAACAGGCCAAGCGTAACGCCGAACGAGGCGTTGGCGGCCTGCGTGCCGGCGATTGACTGGAAGACAAGGTCGACGGGGGCGCCCTGTTCGATGAGCCGGATCGTGCTCGTCACATGCGTCAGGACACAGCCCTGGGTTGGAATGGAAAAACGTGTGATCACACCATCCAGAAGATGCAGCAGATCGCTGATCGTCGTCAGGCTGTCGGAGGCCGGATTGATACCGATGACCGCATCGCCGCAGCCATAGCCGAGCCCGTCGATGATGGAGGCCATGATACCGGCCGGATCGTCGGTCGGATGGTTTGGCTGAAGGCGTACCGCGAGCGTGCCCGGCTGGCCGATCGTCGTGCGAAAACGGGTCACGCTCCGGCATTTGCTGGCGACCAGAATGAGGTCCTGGTTGCGCATCAGTTTGGAGACGGCGGCCGCCATCTCGGGCGTGATGCCGGGGGAGAGCCGGGCAAGGCTCTCGGTTGTTGCCCGGTTCGAACACAGAAAGTCGCGAAAGCCGCCAACCGTCAGGCTTGCCACTGGCGCGAACGCATCCTTGTCATGCGCGTCGATGATGAGCCTTGTGACATCGTCATGCTCATAGGGAATGACGGCCTCGCTCAGAAACGTCGACAAAGGCAGATCAGCAAGCGCCAGGCGCGCTGCCATCATCTCTTCCAGGCTGCCGGCGGCGATGCCGGCCAGCGCATCGCCTGAGCGCAGCGGCGTTGCCCGGGCCATCAGCGATTTCAGATCAGCGAAGACATAGGTTTCGCTGCCAATGCGCGCGCGATATGCCAATCGAATTCCTCCAGCCTGCCGACCCTACCCGTCGTTCATTACCGCAGAAAGGCTTGGAACTGCGCGAATGACAACACCATGATCACGTTTGCCGGGCAGCGCAAACGGGCTCTACCATCTTGCTCATTGGCGCGCCTGTTCAAAGCCAGGCGGATCAATGTGCCGGCCGTCGGCCGCTTCCCGGTCGGAACCGCGATCGAGGCGGCGGGCAACGGTGTTGTGACATTGTGCGTGCGGCTGGATGCGGCATTAACGGTGGCGTCGTCGTTGTTCGCAGTCAGTTCGCAGGCGTGAAAGTGATCCTTCGATCTTGGAACGCATCACGCAGATTGTTCATCGCCTCCAGCCAGTCCGTACCGCCCCACTGGCTGGAAAAGGCATAGGTGCGCCCACCAACACGCAGCAATTCATCGTCTCGGCAGAAGAAGCGTATTGGATCGAACCGTTTTCCATTTGCCTCGCGAGCCGCTGTGGCCAAGCGAACAAAGTCATCATGGTCAACCTCGCCCTCAACAGAGATAAGGGCACGCTTGGCGCGCGGTCCGCAATGCTGGGCTATAGTCTGCGGGTCGATGCCGCCTTCCACCAGGTGGCGGAATGTCCGCAGGATCGCTCGGCCCTTGGATTCTCGCGGATAGTTTGCGTCGCCAAGGACCAAATCATATTTTGTATGGTCCGCACCACTGGTCCGCTCTGCCCGCTCCTTGCGCTCTTTCTCGCGAACACGGACCTGGTATTCGGCAGCCTCTGGCGGTGGAATTATCTGGGTCACATCAACCAGAACACGCCCTGACAGGTTGTATGGCTGAAGCCGCACGCAGCGGATATCCAGATCACGCTTGTTGAGCCACAGGACAGCGGTGGTCAGTTCCGGCGGGAACGTCTCAGCGGCGAGGACGATCTTGACGTCCTGAGCGAACTGATCATGGTCGGGCTCGTCCCATCCGAGGAATGCCAGAAGCTCAGTCCGAGCGTCTGTGTCGTCGCGGCCGATCTGGCGCAGGTAGCGGTCAAACCCATCCACCGCTTGATCGAAGGTCATAGTGGAGACCATCGCCGCATACCGGATGGCCTGCAGTTCCATATGGCCACCATCTTCTCGCTTCAATTCGATCACGACAAGATTGGCATCATGATCGATCCCGAGAAGATCGATGCGGCGACGGGAGTCGTCCCATTCACCGTATTCCTCCGCGATCACCAGTGTGTTGGGGGCTATAACGGCAACGTTCTCGCGCAACAGCCGCTGCAAATCGCGCCGCTCGTGCAATTGCATCGCGCCGAATGTGGTCTTGGTCAGAGGCTGGATACGATCCGGTGCAAACTCGTAAATCGGCATGAAGGGCACAACCTATTGGACACCTCGCTCACCAAAGTGTGGAGCGCAATCGAAGTTTCGATGTTACCTTGGCCATCTAAACGCGATTGCCGCAGAATGCCATCCTGCGCCAGTCCCCGCCATTCATCGCGAGACGAGGCCAGAGCATGTTGCGGACCAGAAACGTCCGCAGCCGAAGCCGCGCCAGCCCGGCTTCGATTGACCAATTGCAAAAACCTGTGGTCATAAGCGGGATGCCCGGACCCAACCCACTGACGATCCTTCATTCCCAGGCGCCGCTGCGCGTGTGGTCGCTGATCGTCACGATCTTTGGTGATGTGGTGATGGATCGCGGGCGTGATCATCATCCCGCCCCCGTCTGGACCAGCGATCTAATGGCGCTGCTGGCCCTTCTGGGCATCGATGCCGGACATGCGCGCACCAACCTGTCGCGGCTGGTGGCAAACGGCACCCTGCAGCGTGGCAAGGATGGACGCCGCACCGATTACCGATTGAGCACGGCAAGTGCCGCCGATTTCGCGCGCGCCGCTGCCGTCATCTACGGTGCCGACACGCACCAGCCCGCAGGCGATATGATCCTTGCAGCCCTTGATCTGTGCGCTGACCGCAAGGCCGCGCGTCTAGCGCTCGAGGCTGACGGCTTCCGCTTTCTGTCGTCAACGCTGGCGATGGCGTCGCGACATGAACGGGTGCCCGATATGCCGCTGACAAACGAGGTGATTTTTGCAGTTGCAACATCAACACCTGCGCTGCGATCAGCGGTGAACAAGCTCTGGCATCTTGATGATCTCAACCATGCCTATAGCCGGTTTGTCACGGCTTTCGACCCGGTAACGGGCGCATTGGAGCCCGAGGAAGCGGTCATCCTGCGCATCGTCGTGACACATATGTTCCGCCGTCTGGTGCTGCGCGATCCGCTCCTGCCGGCCGCGATGCTGCCGGCTGACTGGCAGGGGCACGCGGCACGCGCAGTTTTCATGCGTCAGATCAAGCGCACGGCGCGATCATCGGACGTCTGGTTTTCCCGGCATGGCTTTCATACCCCGACATCGTGAACGACAAAATGAAACGCGTTCTCGTTTAAATATGTAACAAAAAATATTGACTAAACGAAATATTGTAACATAATTATCTGAAGCAGAGGAGATGGGCTCATGTACGCGCAGGCGCTCGACCAGAAAGATCGCAGTCCCGTCATCGCCGAAGATCCGGTGCGGCTCGAGCGCTTCGAGGCGCGTTGCACGGCCGAGGACAAGATCGAGCCCAAGGACTGGATGCCGGACGCTTATCGCCGCACCCTTATCCGTCAGATATCCCAGCATGCCCATTCCGAAATCATCGGCATGCAGCCCGAGGGTAACTGGGTCACGCGTGCACCCTCACTACGTCGCAAGTCGATCCTTCTGTCGAAAATTCAGGACGAGGCGGGGCATGGCCTCTATCTCTACTCGGCCGCGGAAACGCTCGGTGTCAGCCGCGAGGAACTGAGCGAGCAGCTTCTGTCTGGCAAGGCGAAATATTCCTCGATCTTCAATTATTCGACACTGACCTGGGCTGATATGGGCGCGGTCGGCTGGCTCGTTGATGGCGCGGCGATCATGAACCAGATCCCGCTCTGCCGCTGTTCCTACGGCCCCTATGCGCGCGCCATGATCCGCATCTGCAAGGAAGAGAGCTTCCATCAGCGCCAGGGCTTCGAGATCATGCACACCTTGGCCAAAGGAACAGTAGCGCAGAAGGCGATGGCGCAGGACGCGCTCAATCGCTGGTGGTGGCCGTGTCTGATGATGTTTGGCCCGCCCGATCAGGCCTCGCAACATTCCGACACCTCGATGCGCTGGAAGATCAAACGGTTTTCCAACGACGAATTGCGGCAGAAATTCATCGACGCCATGGTGCCGCAGGCGCGGTTCCTCGGCCTCGATATCCCTGATCCCGAATTGCGCTTCAATGAAGAGAGCGGTCACTGGCAGACGGGCGCAATCGACTGGAGCGAATTCAGGCGCGTTCTGGCCGGCGATGGACCGTGCAATCGCCAGCGCATGCGCGTGCGCCGGCAGGCGGAAGACGAGGGCATCTGGGTACGTGATGCGGCGCGAGCCTTCGCCGCCAAGCGCGCCGCGCGCCGGCAGGCAGCAGCGATTGCGGCGGAGTGAGGCAGTCATGAGCGAGGCGACAACACCGCTGTACGAGGTCTTCATCCGCCCCAAGGCCGGGCTCAGTCACAAGCATGTCGGCAGTCTGCACGCATGCGATGATGATATGGCGCTTCACATGGCGCGTGACGTCTACACGCGCCGCGCCGAAGGCGTCTCGATCTGGGTGGTACGCTCGGACCTCATCGCTGCCTCCGACCCGGTCGACAAGGACATGCTCTTTGAACCGACAGCATCAAAAATCTATCGCCACCCGACATTCTACGACGTCCCCGACGATGTGGGGCATATGTGATGGACGTGGTGGCAGCGATAGAGGATGATCTTTTTGCCTACGCGCTGATGTTGGGCGACAGCGCGCTTGTCCTCAGCCATCGCCTGTCGGAATGGAGCGGCTTTGGACCGACGCTCGAAGAGGACATCGCCCTGTCGAACATGGCGCTTGACCTGATCGGGCAGGCGCGGCTCTGCCTTGATTATGCCGGCAAGGTCGAGGGCAGGGGGCGTGACGAGGATGCGCTCGCCTATCTGCGTGACGATAATGATTACCGCAATCTGCTGATCTGCGAACAGCCGCGCGGCGATTTTGCCGTGACCATGGTGCGCCAGCTTTTCTATGCAGGCTTCATGCAGCCCTGTTTTGCCTCCCTCATGGCCTCGCGCGACAGCACGCTCGCAGCGATTGCCGCAAAGGCCGAGAAAGAGATGGCCTATCATCTGCGCCATGCCGGCGAATGGGTGATCAGGCTTGGTGATGGCACCGCAGAAAGCCATACCCGCACCCAGCGTGCGCTTGATGAGATGGCGATCTATGTAGCGGAGTTTTTTACCGTGAGTGCAGTTGAGCGCCGCCTTGCTGACGCGGGCATCGCGCCTGATCCGCTTGCGCTGCGTGCCCCATTTGAGAACAGCATCACCCCGATCCTGAAAGAGGCCACGCTCATAGTGCCGTCCTTTGCCGGGGGACAATATGGTGGCAAGAACGGACGCCATGGCGAGCATCTGTCGCGGCTTCTGGGCGAGATGCAGGTGCTCCATCGCGCCCATCCCGGTGCCACATGGTGAGGCCGGTGGAAAACGATGTCGCAGCGCTGGTTGATCTGGCGCGTGCGCGCGCCGTCATCGACGCCGTGTGCGATCCGGAAATTCCGGTTCTGACGCTTGCCGATCTTGGTGTCATTCGCACCATTGAGCAAAGGGCTGATGGAAAGATCGAGATTGCCATCACGCCGACCTATTCCGGCTGTCCGGCGATGAGCGCAATCACCGTTGATCTTCATGCCGCTCTGGCGACAGCAGGGTTCGACGACGTGACGATCACCACCGTTCTGCACCCGGCATGGACCAGCGACTGGATGAGCGCGGCCGGCCGCGCCAAGCTGCGTGCCTACGGCATCGCCCCCCCTGCAATGAAGGCGTCGCGTCGCGCCCTCTTTGGCGATGAAACGCCACCGGCCTGTCCGCAATGCAACGCAGAGAAAACAGAGAAGATCAGCGAATTCGGCTCGACTGCTTGCAAGGCCTTGTGGCGTTGCTTGTCCTGCCGCGAACCTTTCGACGCATTCAAATGTATCTGAAATGACATTTGCAAGATGACCCGCTTTCACCCCGTGACGATTGCCGATATCCGCCGCGAAACCGCCGGTAGTGTGTCGCTTGGCTTCGTGTTGCCTGACGCGTTGAAAGAACAATTCGCTTTCGTGCCCGGGCAGTATCTCACCTTGCGAGCCACCATCGATGGCGAGGATCTCAGGCGCTCCTATTCGATCTGTTCCGCACTCGACGAAGCTCAGTTGCGCGTTGGCATCAAGAAAGTGGCTGGCGGCGCATTTTCAACCTATGCGAACGAGCAGCTTAAAATCGGCGATACGCTTGCCCTCATGCCACCGCAGGGACGGTTCACACTCGATCTTGGCAAGCGCGGCCAGCATCTCCTCGCCATCGCTGCCGGATCGGGCATCACGCCGATCCTGTCGATCGCCAAATCCCTGTTGTCACGCGATCCTGCCGCCCGGTTTACTCTCATCTATGGCAACCAGACGGCGCAAAGCGTCATGTTCGCCGAGGAGTGGGAGGATTTGAAAAACCGCTCTATCGGGCGCCTCTCGATCGTCCATGTCATGAGCCGCGAAGCCCAGGATGTGGCGCTGCTGTCAGGGCGCATAACCGGTGAGCGCTTGAAGGCATTGGCCAGGGGCGTTGTCGATGTGAGCGACATTGACGAGGCCTATTTGTGCGGGCCGCAGGCAATGATTGCTGATGTCAGATCGGCGCTGGAGGAAATGGGTCTGGCAGGCGAGCGGATCCACAGCGAATTGTTCAAGTCAGCAGCGCCACGTGCAGGCTTTCGTGCACCAGCTCCGCAGCCGGAAGCCGGCGTGTTGTCTCGCATCAATGTCACCCTTGATGGCGCCAGCCGCGCTTTTGATATGGGAGAGGATGACAGCAATATCGTTGATGCAGCCGCGCGCGCCGGTCTCGATCTGCCCTATTCATGCAAGGGCGGCATGTGCTGCACCTGTCGCTGCAAGGTGACGGAAGGCAGTGTGACGATGGCGCTCAATTATTCGCTTGAGGACTGGGAGCTCAACGCCGGATTTGTCCTTGCCTGCCAGGCCCGGCCAAAAACGCCGTCCGTCACGCTGGATTTCGACCAGTTGTAGCGGCAGCGCTCGTCACTCTTCCGGCTCAGCCCTGATGCCGGCAAGAAAGAGACGTGTGAGGAGTGCCGCATAGGCTGCATGGGTCATCGGTCCGTTTTCGCGAAACCACATATATTTCCAGTTGAGCGCGCCGAAGATCGTCATCGTCATCGGGCGGATTTTAGCTGGATGCAATCGCGGATGGAGCTTTCTCACAACGGTGCTCATGATCTCGACAAGCCGGCGCTCGTATCCCTTCAATTCTGCCTGCTGATCGGCTGGCAGGTGAGCGAGATGATTGATCTGCACCTTGTGGTTGGAATCAGCGTCGCGGTAGCAATCGATGATGGTGGAGATCATGACCGCGAAGCGCGCTTCAGGCGCTGCATACGGGTCATCGGCTGCTTCGACGGCCTCGACAAGATCGCCGAGATGGGCGCGAATGACGTCAAACAGCAGCTCATCCTTGGCGCGGTAGTAATGGTACAGGAGTGCCTTCGACAGGCCGAGCGCCTGGGCGATATCGTTCATCGAGGTACGATCAAAGCCGTCGGCGGCGAATAGCTTTGCCGCGCCAGCGAGGATGGCGGCGCGTTTGTCGTCGTAATCCTGGGCGCGCGGGCGGGCCACGATCAGGTCTTCGCCGTCCTGAGATCGACGATGCGCCTGGCCTTGCCCTGTGAGCGCTCAATGCCATCAGGCGGCAACACGCTGACGCGCGCTGAAATGCCGATGGTCTCCTTGATGCGCAGCGAGAGCAGCCTGCCGGCCTCGCCGACGCTGTCGTCCGCCTCACGCCTGCCTTCGACCCGCACTTCCATCTCGTCCATCCGCCCTTCGCGCGTGAGGACGATCTGGTAATGTGCTGACAGCGTTTCGATCTCGAGAAGCATCTCCTCGATCTGTGTAGGAAAGACGTTGACGCCGCGCACGATCATCATGTCGTCGCTGCGGCCCGTGACCTTTTCCATGCGGCGCATGCTGCGCGCCGTACCTGGCAGAAGCCGCGTCAGATCGCGTGTGCGGTAGCGGATGACCGGCATCGCCTCCTTGGTGAGCGAGGTGAATACCAGTTCTCCCAGTTCGCCATCGGCCAGAACGGCGCCAGTGTCGGGGTCTATGATCTCGGGATAGAAATGATCCTCCCAGATGTGAAGCCCGTCTTTCGTCTCCACGCATTCGCAGGCGACCCCCGGCCCAATGACCTCGGAGAGCCCGTAAATATCCACTGCATGCATGTCGAAGGCCTGCTCGATCTCAAGCCGCATGGCGTTCGTCCACGGCTCGGCGCCGAAGATACCGACTTTAAGCGAGGTAGCGCGTGGGTCCATGCCGCGCTTCCTGAATTCATCGAGCACAGCCAGCATGTAACTTGGCGTCACCATGATGACGTCGGGCTTGAAATCGGCGATGAGCGTCACCTGGCGCTCGGTCATGCCGCCCGATATCGGTACAACCGTGCAGCCGAGGCGCTCGGCACCGTAATGGGCACCAAGCCCGCCGGTGAACAGGCCGTATCCATAGGCAACATGACAGACCATGCCCGCCCGCCCGCCGGAGGCGCGAATGGAACGCGCCATGACGTCCGCCCACATGTCGACATCCTGCTTCGTATAGCCAACCACAGTGGGCTTGCCCGTGGTGCCGGATGACGCGTGGATGCGCGCAACCTGCTCGCGCGGCACCGCAAACAGGCCGAAGGGATAATTGTCGCGCAGATCGGCCTTGCCGGTGAACGGGAAATTGGCGAGGTCGGCCAGGGTGCGGCAATCGTCGGGATGGACGCCTTGCGCATCGAAGGCCCGCCGGTAATGCGGCACATGCGCATAGGCGTGATGTAGCGTCGCTTTGAGGCGCGTGAGCTGCAGGGCTGCGATCTCGTCGCGGGAGGCGATTTCGATGGCGTCGAGTGAGGAGCGGGGAGGGGTGAGGTCGATCATCTGACGGTCCACACGTTCAGGCCAGAAGGGAGCCGGGTATCGCGCGTGAATGACCGCGGAATTCCGCAATCACCGTGCCGTCTTCGCTGCGTACCGTGACATCCGTGATGCCCGAGCGCTCGGCCCTGTTGCGCTCGCGCGCCTCGGCGATGAGGCGCATGCCAAGCTTGCCTGGCGCCAGGAAGGTGACGTTGCAGTGCTGCGCCACATGGCGTTGCCCGTGGCTGTTGCAGGCAAAGGCGAACGCACTGTCGGCCAGCAGAAAGATATACCCGCCATGGCACGTGCCATGGCCATTGGTCATCGATGTCGTGACGCTCATGGTCATGGTCGCGGCGCCGGGTCCGATATTTACGATCTCCATGCCGAGATGGCGGGTGGCGTTGTCATCCTTCCACATGGCTTGTGCGGACAGCCTGGCGATATCATCGGCACTGTGTGTCGTCATGTCAGCCGCGCCCCGTGAAATGAGGTGCCCTCTTGTGCATGAACGCGTCGACACCTTCGGCATAATCCTTGCCAAAGCCAAGCCGGCGCTGCGTATCGCGCTCATGGTCGAGCTGGGCGTCGAGCGTCGCTGTTGCGGCGTTGTGGATTGACTGCTTGATGGCGGCAAGCGCCGTTGTTGATTGTAACGCGAGGTGGGCCGCCATGGTTTTCGCTTCGCTCAGCAGATACTCATCCTGCACCACCTTCCAGATCAAACCCCACGCGCATGCCTGCTCCGCTGACAGCGGCTCGGCCAGCATTGCCAGCCCCTTCGCCCGCGCTTCACCCAGCAGATGCGTCAACGTCCACGTCCCGCCTGAATCCGGCGCAAGACCAATCTTCGCGAAGGATTGAATGAACTTCGCCGATTGTGCGGCAATGACAATATCGCCATGAAGCGCCAGATTGGCGCCAGCGCCCGCCGCGACCCCGTTGACCGCGACGATGATCGGCTTTGGCAGCGACCGCAGACGGCGCACCAGTGGGTTATAGCGAAGCTCCAGGCTTTCTCCCAGGTCATTCGGCGTGCCTGTCTTGGGCGCCACCGCGCGATCCGACAGATCTTGGCCCGCGCAAAAGCCGCGCCCCGCTCCTGTGATCACCACAGCGCGGCAATGATCATCGCTCGCGATCTCATTCAGCGCATCAGCAAGTGCCTGGTGCATCTCCAGAGTGAAGCTGTTCAGCCGCTCCGGCCGATTGAGCGTGAGCATCGTCACCCCGCCACTCTTTTCGACCAGTATCGTCTCGCTCATCGCCTGCCTCCCGCCCGCCGGCATGTCGTGCACCGGCACTTTTTCTTTCAGCCACTCTTGCATTATCCGTCCAACCGGTCAATTAATGGAGAGAAGGATCGGACAACGATCCGTATTCAAAGTGGCTGCAGAAAAAGCAACTGAAATGGACGCCGGAACGGGCGCCACAGGGAGGATGACATGACCTTGCATAAATCGCTGGCGATCGCCGCTGGACTTCTGATGGGCGCCACATCACTTTTTGGAGGCGCGCAGGCACAGGACATCAAGGTCGGTGCCGTCCTGTCAGTCACCGGACCCGGCGCCTTCCTTGGCGATCCGGCCGACAAGACGTTGCGCATGTATGTTGACGAGATCAACGCCAAGGGCGGGGTCAAGGGCCGCAAGCTGCAACTCGTCATCTACGATGATGGCGGAGACGCCGGCAAGGCGCGCACCTTCGCCACCCGCCTCGTCGAGGAAGACAAGATCGTTGCCATGGTCGGCGGTTCGTCCACGGGTACAACCATGGCGATGGTACCGATCTTCGAGGAGGCGCAAATCCCCTTCATTTCCCTTGGTGGTGCTGTCGTCATCATCGAGCCGGTGAAGAAATTCGTATTCAAGACGCCGCACACCGATCGCATGGCCTGCGAGAAGATCTTCACCGATCTCAAGCAGCGCAATCTGACCAGGATCGCCCTGATTTCGGGAACGGATGGTTTCGGCAAATCGATGCGCGACCAGTGCGCGGCCGTCAACGCCAAATATGGCGTCGAAATTCTGGCTGAGGAAACCTACGGCCCGCGCGATACCGACATGACACCGCAGCTCACCAATCTCAAGGCGAAGGCGGGCGTCCAGGCGGTCATCAATCCGGGCTTTGGCCAGGGGCCGGCGATCGTCACACGCAATTTCCGTCAGCTCGGTTTTGCCGTGCCGCTCTACCAGAGCCATGGCGTGGCCTCGAAGCAGTATATCGATCTGGCAGGAGATGCGGCCAATGGCGTGCGCCTGCCAGCGGCCGCCCTTCTGGTGGCTGACAAGCTTGCGGCAAGCGACCCGCAGAAGGCGGTCGCCAGCGCCTACGCCACCAAGTTCCAGACTATCACCAAAGAGCCTGTCTCGACTTTCGGCGGCCACGCCTTCGACGGGCTGATGATCCTGGTGGGGGCCATGGAGCGAGGCGGTTTTGACCCCAAGGTGATCCGCGACGAGATCGAGAAGACCAAAGGCCTCATCGGGACCGCCGGCGTCTTTAACATGTCGGCAAGCGACCACATGGGGCTCGACCTGTCCGCCTTCAAGATGCTCGAGATCAGGAACGGCGACTGGGCGCTCGCGGAATAGGTGTCACTCGTCAACCCTGTGCGCTGATCGCGCACAGGGCGTCGTCGTTTGCCGACTGGTCCGCGCTTGTGAGCGAATAAGGCGAGGGGATCGTTAATGCTTGCGCAGTTCCTGCAATTTGCCATGTCAGGCCTCACCGTTGGTGCGGTCTATGGCATCGTCGCACTCGGGTTCACGCTGATCTACAACGCGTCTGGCGTGATGAATTTCGCCCAAGGTGAGTTCGTTATGATCGGTGGCATGGTCACCGTGTCGGCAGTTGGCGCCGGGGTGCCGCTGCCATTGGCCGCACTGATTGCCGTGATCGTTGCCGCGAGCGTCGGTGTGCTTTTGCAACGGCTCGCCATCGAGCCGGTACGAGACGCGCCGCCGGTTGTCCTCATCATCATCACCGTTGGCGCTGCCCTCGTCATCCGCGGCGTGGCGCAGATCGTCTTTGGCAAGCAGCTTCATAAGCTGAGCGATTTTTCCGGTGACACACCGCTTGCTTTTCTAGGTGCATCTATTCTGCCGCAGGCATTGTGGGTGCTGGCCGGCACAGTGCTGATCGTGACGCTGGTGTGGCTGTTTCTGAACCTCACCATGCTTGGCAAGGCGTTGATCGCGACCTCGGCCAACCGCCTTGCTGCGAAGCTTGTCGGTATCAATATCTCGTTTATTCTGGCGCTGGCCTTTGCGCTCTCGGCGGTCATCGGTGCTGCCGCCGGCATTCTGGTCACGCCCATTACCTTCACCTACGCCGAAGTAGGCACGCTGCTGGCGCTCAAGGGCTTTGCTGCTCTCGTTCTGGGCGGGCTCGGTTCGCCGCTTGGCGCCGTCATCGGCGGCCTTCTGCTGGGGCTGAGCGAAGCCTTTGCCGCTGGCTATCTGTCGTCCACCTACAAGGACGCGGTTGCCCTGTTGCTGATGATCGCGGTGTTGTTGCTGCGCCCGGGTGGCATCCTCGGACATGCCGGCGCGGAGCGGGTATGATGGCGCGCTTTCGCCAAAATCGCTGGTTTGAGCCAGCACTCATTGCCCTCATCATCATCATCATTGGCCTCGTCCTGCCCTCGACCTACTATTTCCGGATCGCCACGCTGGTGCTGATCGCCGGATTAAGCGCGACGGGGCTTAATCTTCTCCTCGGCTATGCCGGACAGATCAGCCTTGGACATGCCGGTTTTGTCGGCATCGGCGCTTATGCGGTTGCGGTTCTGCCGGCGAAATTCGCCGTTCCATCACTCCTGGCGATCTTTTGCGGAACGCTCGTCTCCGGCGTTGTGGCATTGATCATTGGCAGGCCCATCCTCAGGCTCAAGGACCATTTCCTGGCGGTGGCGACGCTGGCCTTCGGTATCCTCATTGCCATGGTTTTGAATAATGAGCAGTGGCTGACGGGCGGGCCGGATGGCATGGCTGTTTCCCGTATCGAGCTGTTTGGCATCCGCATCCGCTCGGCCCAAAGCTGGTACTGGATCAGCGGCACAGTACTGGTGTTGGCAGTGGTACTTGCGCGCAATCTCCTCGATTCCTCGACCGGGCGGGCATTGCGCGCGCTCCATGACAGTGAGGTGGCAGCGCGGTCAGCGGGCATCGACGTTGCGCGCATCAAGAGCATCGTGTTCGTTATTTCCGCCGTTTTTGCCTCGCTCTCAGGCTCACTCTACGCCCTGTTCAACGGCCATGTGACGCCGGATATCGCGAGTTTCCTCAACTCGATTGAAATCGTCACCATGGTGGTGCTGGGGGGTATGGGTTCGCTGTCGGGCGGCCTTGTCGGGGCGGTCATCCTGGTTGTTCTGCCGCAGGCATTGTCATTTTTTCACGAATACGAACATCTGCTGCTCGGTGTCCTGATGATCCTCATCCTCGTGTTCATGCGTGCCGGCATCGTGCCAACGCTTGCGGCGCGGTGGGCGAGAGGACGCTTATGAACCTGCTGTCGGTCGAACATCTTGGAATTTCGTTCGGTGGCGTCAGAGCTGTCGATGACGTGTCGTTTTCGATCTCTCCGGGCGAGATATTTTCGATCATCGGCCCGAATGGTGCTGGCAAGACAACGCTGTTCAATCTCATTTCCGGCGTTTATCGCAGCGACATGGGCCGGGTGACATTACGTGGCGATGATGTATCGCGCCTGCCTCCCGAAGCGCTCGCCAGCCGCGGCCTTGCCCGCACCTTTCAGAATTTGCAGATCTTCGCGCGCATGAGCGTTGAGGAAAACGTCATGGTGGGGCTGCATCGCCACGAGACGCGCAATGTCCTGGCGCATCTGCTGGGGCTGCCGTCGGTGATGGCGGAAAACCGCCGGACCCGCGATGAGGCGAGACGCTATCTTGATATGCTGCATCTCCGGCAGGTAGCCGATGAGGTAGCCGGCAGCCTTTCCTATGGTGAGCTTAAGCGCCTTGAGATCGCCCGCGCCATGGCCTCGCGGCCCGACATATTGTTGCTTGATGAACCGGCGGCTGGCTGCAATCCGACCGAGACGGCGGAAATCGACGAGATCATCGTCAGCATCGCGCGTACAGGCGTTGCCATTTTGCTCGTCGAGCATGACATGAAACTGGTGATGGGCGTTTCAGATCGCGTTCTCGTGCTCAATCAGGGGCGGGTGCTGGCGGAGGGTGCGCCGGATGAAGTGGCCCGAAACCCCTCCGTCATCGACGCCTATCTCGGGCACGACAAGGGCGCAGCCGGTGGTGATCATGTCTGAGAGCTCCTTGCTCAGCGTCGAGGGGTTAGAGGGCGGCTATGGCCGCATCCGCGTCCTCCATGCCATCGCGTTGTCGGTCGCAGCGGGTGAAATCGTCACGCTCATCGGCGCCAACGGCGCTGGCAAGACGACGTTCCTGCGCATACTGTCTGGAATTGAGCCGGCCAGCGGCGGGCGGATCATGCTCGACGGGCACGACATTACAACCCTGTCGCCGCATGCGCGCGTGGCGGCAGGGATCATCCAGTCGCCGGAAGGTCGGCAGGTCTTCCGGCCAATGAGTGTGGAGGATAATCTGCGGCTTGGTGCCTATCGCCGGCAAGGGCAGCCGCAGGCCGATCTTGAGCGCGTCTACGGGCTCTTTCCGCTCCTCAAGGAAAAACGCCATCTGGCGGCGGGCGGCCTGTCGGGTGGTCAACAGCAGATGCTGGCGATAGGCCGGGCGCTCATGGGGGCGCCACGGCTTTTGTTGCTGGATGAGCCCAGCATGGGTCTGGCCCCGCTGCTGGTTGAGCAGATATTCGATGTCATACGCACCCTGCGGGCTGATGGCATGACCATCTTGCTCGTTGAGCAGAATGCCAATGCAGCGCTGGCGATTTCTGACCGCGCCTATGTGCTTGAAACAGGCCGCGTGACGTTGTCGGGACCGGCGCGCGATCTTGCCGCCAATGCCGATATTCGCAAGGCATATCTGGGGATTTGACCGGCTTTGGTTGATGGACGTCTTGAACGAGGTGGAAGATGAGCGCGTTGGTCCTTGAAAGCTTTGCGCAAGGTCACTGGGTGGCTGGCACGGGCGCGCCTGTCATGATCGCCAGTGCCGTTACCGGTGAGCCGGTCGCCAGCGCAAGTTCGGACGGCATCGATATGGCGGCCATGGTCCGTTATGCCCGCACGATCGGTGGTGCCGCCTTGCGCAAGCTGACCTTCCACCAGCGTGCCGATGCGTTGAAAGCCATCGCCGGGCTTCTGACCACGCATAAGGACGCCCTTTATGAATTGTCCTTTCATACCGGCGCCACCCGCAGTGACGGCATGGTCGATATCGAAGGCGGTATTGGCACGCTGTTTGTCTATGCCTCCAAGGGCAAGCGCGAATTACCCGATGAAACCTTCCTGCTCGATGGCGATGTCGACTATGCCTCCAAGAGCGGCGCCTTCATCGGCCGCCACGCCTATCTGCCGCGAGAAGGGGTGGCCGTTCATATCAACGCTTTCAATTTCCCCATCTGGGGCATGCTGGAGAAATTCGCTCCCGCCATCCTTGCCGGTATGCCGGTTATCACCAAGCCGGCGACAACCGGCGCCTATCTGGCTGAAGCGGCAGCCCGCCTGATCATAGACAGCAACATCCTGCCGCCAGGTGCGCTCCAGCTCATTTGCGGCGCCACTCATGATCTCTTCGACCATCTCAACGGCCAGGACATGATCGGTTTCACCGGATCGATGGAGACATCGGCGCGGCTGCAGAGCCATCCCGGCCTCCTGAAGAACGCGGTCCCCTTCGTCGCCGAGCGCGATTCACTGAACTGCTCGATCCTGGCGCCGGACATCACGGTGGAAGATCCCGAATTCGAGATTTTCATCCGTGAGGTTTTCCGCGAGATGACCGTCAAGGCAGGGCAGAAATGCACGGCCATCCGCCGTATCCTCGTGCCGGAGAACCGCGCCGAAGCCGTAAGTGCCGCGCTGATCGAGCGTCTGGCCAGGCTCAGGATCGGCGATCCACGGCTTGAAACAACCCGCATGGGCGCGCTCGCCTCGCTCAGCCAGCGCCGTGACGTGCGCGCGCGCATTGCGCGGCTTGCTGGCGAAAGTGATATCCTCTTCGGCGATCCGTCTCAGGTCAGCGTCGACGGCGCTGATGCAATGAAAGGCGCCTTCCTGTCACCGATCCTGCTCAGGGTCCGCGACACGGCAAGCGCTGAAACAGTGCATAACGTCGAGGCCTTCGGCCCGGTCGCGACCCTTCTGCCCTATCGCGCCATCGATGATGCCATCGCTCTTGCCAATCGTGGCGAGGGAAGCCTTGTCGGCTCACTTGTGACCCGGGACGTGGATACGGCCCGCCACGTGATTTTCGCGGCAGGCGCCTATCACGGCCGCATGCTCGTGCTTGATCGCGACTGCGCCCGGGAATCGACCGGGCATGGCGCGCCGATGCCGCACCTCACCCATGGCGGGCCAGGCCGGGCAGGGGGCGGCGAGGAACTCGGCGGGGTCAGGGCCGTCAAGCATCATCTGCGCCGCATCGCCCTCCAGGGCTCGCCTGCCATGATGAGCGCAGTGCTCAAATCATGGATCAAGGGTGCGCCTGAAATCACCCGCGAGCAGCACCCCTTCCGTTACGCTTATGACGCGCTCGTCATTGGCCAGACGTTCCACTCGAAGGAGCGTGTGGTAACGCTTGCCGATATTGAGCATTTCGCCAGCTTTACCGGCGATATTTTTTACGCGCACATGGACGCGGAGGCCGTGAAGGGCCATCCCTTTTTTCCCGGCCGTATCGCGCATGGCTATCTGCTGCTGGCGTTTGCAGCCGGCCTCTTCGTCGATGCCGACAAGGGGCCGGTGCTCGCCAATTACGGGCTCGACAATCTGCGCTTCCTGAAACCGGTCTCGCCGGGTGAAGCGATCAGCGTGCGCCTCACCGTCAAGTCGAAAGCCTCCCGCCACAGGGATTACGGCGAAGTGCGGTGGGCGGTCGAGATCACCAGCTCCGCCGGCGAGCCGGCGGCGACCTATGAACTTCTGACCATGAACGCCCATATCGCTTGAATCGTGATTGAAAGCGTTGCCGCCAAGGTACGCTGATTGAAGGAAAAACCCATGAGAGACGCCTTCATCTGTGACTTCACCCGCACCCCCATAGGGCGCTATGCGGGAGCGCTGAAGGATGTGCGCACCGACGATCTTGCGGCCCATCCCTTGCGCGCCCTGCGTGAGCGCAACACGGGCGTCGACTGGGAAGCAGTCGATGACTGCTTCATGGGCTGCGCCAACCAGGCAGGTGAGGACAACCGCAACGTCGCCCGCATGGCGCTCCTGCTTGCCGGCCTGCCATCGACCATTCCCGGAACCACCATCAACCGGCTGTGCGGCTCGGGGCTCGACGCTGTCGGCATGGCTGCCCGCGCCATCCGCACCGGCGACGCGGATCTTGTGATCGCCGGCGGCGTTGAAAGCATGACGCGCGCCCCCTTTGTTCAGGGCAAGGCGGCGGAAGCCTTCTCCCGGCAGGCGGAAATATACGACACGACGATCGGCTGGCGCTTCGTCAATCCGTTGTTCAAGGCCCAGTACGGCATCGATGCAATGCCCGAGACGGCCGAAAACGTCGCTGCGGAATGTCAGGTCAATCGCCGTGATCAGGATCGCTTTGCGCTGCGCTCACAACAGCGCGCCAAGGAGGCAAGTGAGGCTGGGTTCTTTGCCCGCGAAATCACGCCTGTCATGATCGCCGGCAAGAAGGGTGCCAGCACCACCGTAGCGGTCGACGAGCATCCGCGCGGCGATACGACGTTGGAACAGCTGGCTGAACTGAGGGCACCCTTCCGCAAAGAGGGGGGCACGGTGACGGCTGGCAATGCGTCGGGCGTCAATGATGGCGCGGCCGGGCTCATCCTCGCCTCGGAGGAAGCAGCAAGAAAATATGGTCTCACACCGCGCGCCCGTCTTGTCGCGATGGTGTCGGCAGGTGTGCCGCCGCGCATCATGGGCATGGGGCCTGCGCCGGCGACACGAAAGCTTCTGCACAGAACCGGGCTTGCCTTGCGTGACATCGACATCATCGAACTCAATGAAGCCTTTGCCGCCCAGGCGCTCGCCGTGCTGCGCGATCTCGGCCTGCCAGATGACGCTGACCACGTGAACCCGCATGGCGGCGCTATCGCGCTTGGCCATCCATTGGGCATGTCGGGCGCAAGGCTGGCGATGACGGCGGTCAGTGCGCTTGAGGTGCGCGGTTTGCGCCGCGCGATCGCCACCATGTGCATCGGCGTGGGGCAGGGGATCGCCGCGCTGATCGAGCGGGTGTGAGCAAGATTGCCTCACATCGTCGCGCCGCTAGCCGGACTGGCGATGCGACAACCGTTCAGCGCTAACGGCACACACTCGACGCAAGAGCGTTGCGGGCATGCCTGCCAACCGCCATCCGGCCGATGACCTCACTCGGATCAGCGCTGACGGGCGATCATCGACGATCTATTCATACGAGCCAACATAGTAGTTGACGAATGACGTTTGTAAATATGGTGATCGATTGTTCTGTATTATAATTATCATTCGATAATTGATAGTAATAGCCAAAAAAAGATCATCTGGAATGCCGTGGTACAATAGAAACAATTAAACCTGCAAAAATAAAGCCACATCCAACCACTCGAGCCATACCAAACGGTTCATTTTTAAGCGCGATCGAAAGGAATATTCCAAATACGGGAACCAATAAGAAAAAAGGAGCCACTACCGACGCCGGATATAGCGTTAGCAATTTACCCCAGATCACAAACGCAATGATTGTTGCAAACACAGCCGAATAAATGAGCGACAGGATCGTAATCAAGTTGATATTGATCAAGGCGCCTTGAATAGTTGGCCACCCATCGACGGCAACGGAACACAAAAACAAGGGGATTGGGACAAAAATACTCATCCATACCACGACCCCCAGAATATCGACGGAACCGCCAATTGATTTAAGAATATTGTTTCCTACCGCTCCGGAAACAGCGCCCAAGATCGATATAAACAGGATGGAGACGTTCGTGCTGTTGTCTTTTTCAAATACGAGGACGGCAAAACCAATAATGCCAAGCGCTATCCCCGCCAATTGGCCAGCGCCAATCTGTTCGCGAAACAGCAAAGCGGCAATCGCTATGGTGAAGAACGCTTGGGTATGCGCGAGCAAAGACGCCAGTCCTGGCGTCACACCCTGGGCCATACCTAAAAATTGAAATCCATATTGCCCCACGCCCAGGAAAATGCCAGCCAGGGCGATAATCCAATAAGGAATATTTGGACGCGGAACTACAAATGCAACGGGTAACACGAAACAAAACCGCAATGCAGCAAATAGAAGTGGCGGCATATGTTGGAGCGCAGCGTCTGTGAACAGGAACGTTGCGCCCCAGATTAGAGAAGCCATGGACGCGAGTGTGATGTGGTACACAGACATAGCGCACGTGTCCCTAAATGAATATTCATAATATAGAAAATACGTATTATTACTTTTTTATGCCTATAATTAAACTTCTATTCGCAATAGAATTAATATAAGTGATATCGATAAATCCAGATTTTTGCATAATATATTTTATTTCATCAAAACTGTAGCATTTTCCTTCATATAATGATATCATTAACGAGGAATATTCTGCAATTTGTATTGGTCCATCTTTAGATAAATTAATATGAGCTCCGTATATACCAAGCTGACCGCCTGATGCAAGCGATTGAAAGCGTTTATCTATCAGTAATGCAACTTGAGGTGCGTCCCAATTTTAAAGTACATGAGAAAAAAGATAAATATCATACCATATAGGAAGCGTGAGCGTAAGTTTAAATAGGCCATTTCCCTCTATAAATAAATCCCATGATTTAAATAAAGTTAACATTACATCCAGAGCGCGATATTTAAGACAAAAGTGAGATCAAACATCTTGAGATGTAAATGAGTGATTTCCTATCAAAGTAAAAAAATTTAGATGGGTAATAGCGGCGATAAGCATATCGGTTGCATAAGCACTGTCTCTTAAATAGATTAATTTCTCGAAACCAGCAATATGAGCTAGCTCGCTTGTTCCTGTGACATGCGCCATCAATCCACCTCGCGCAATTTGTAAGCAGATTTTCTTGTTGCGATTTAAATGCGATAATAATAACTAATCGTTTGGATTATTTATAATTTGATTGTGAATTATTATATCATATTAACATGGATACTGAACAGGAAAGAGATATTTCAACATGTCATCTGTTGATTTATTTTGATCGTTATCGGTTGTAATTTCAACTGAGTAGTCACCCTCACATCGTCGCGCCGATCTGCCACGGCACGAACTCGGCTTCGCCATAACCAAGATCCTCGGATTTGGTATGCGCGCCGGACGCCACCTGGAGGAGGCGATCGAAGATTTCGCGCCCTTTATCCTCGATGCTCACCCCGTCGAGCACGACGCCGCAATCGATATCGATATCCTCGCTCATATGCTGGTAGATGGCGCTGTTGGTGGAGAGTTTCAGCGAGGGCGTCGGCTTGCAGCCATAGGCGGAGCCCCGCCCGGTGGTAAACGCCAGAAGATTGGCGCCGCCCGCGATCTGGCCCGTGGCGGAAACCGGGTCATAGCCGGGCGTGTCCATGAAGACGAGGCCCTTTTCCGTCACCGGCTCGGCATAGCGATAGACGGCCTCAAGCGTCGTTGAACCGCCCTTGGCGGCCGCCCCCAGGGATTTTTCAAGGATGGTCGTCAGCCCGCCCGCCTTGTTGCCGGGCGAGGGGTTGTTGTTCATGCTCATGCGCGCGCGCGCCGTGTAGTCTTCCCACCAGGCGATGATGTCGAGGAGTTTGCGCCCGACCGCCTCGCTGCGGGCGCGCCGGGTCAGCAGATGTTCCGCGCCGTAG
Organism: Raskinella chloraquaticus (SeqCode); assembly: GCF_021731865.1. Classification (NCBI taxonomy): domain Bacteria; kingdom Pseudomonadati; phylum Pseudomonadota; class Alphaproteobacteria; order Hyphomicrobiales; family Phreatobacteraceae; genus Raskinella (SeqCode); species Raskinella chloraquaticus (SeqCode). The sequence continues at coordinate 55,567 of NZ_JAKFWN010000036.1, forward strand.
ATTTCCGGTGTTTCCGACAGGATCGCCGTCCCGCCCTGCCTCACCAATTGGTCAACTGCCGATCCCAGCGCCACATTGGCGGTAATGCCGGAATAGCCGTCCGAGCCGCCGCATTGCAGTGCCAGCATCAGCTCGCTGGCCGGTGCCGTGTCGCGCCTTGCCCGATTGGCGATGGGCAGCATCGCCGTGATCGCCTCAACGCCGGCCGCCACGGTCTTGCGCGTGCCGCCGCTGTCCTGAATGGTGAAGGTGCGGAACGTCTCGCCCTCCTTCAGCCCGTAGGCCTCCTTGTAGCGCCCGATCTGGAAAGCCTCACAGCCAAGGCCTACCAGCAGGCTGGCGGCGATGTTGGGGTTTGAGGCGTAACCGAAAGTGGTGCGCTTCAGCGCTTCAAAACTGTCGCCTTCGGCGGCAATCCCGCAGCCGGTGCTGTGGACGAGCGCGATCACCCCGTCGACATGGGGATAATCCTTGAGGATGCCGGAGCGTGCGATTTCCTCGGCCATGTATTTGGCGACCGTTGCCGAGCAATTGACGCTCGTCATCACGGCCACATAATTGCGCGTGCCAACCTTGCCATTGGCCCGACGAAACCCCTCGAATGTCGCGCGCTCGCTGTCCGGCAGGATGGCGCGCGGCTGTGCCGCAACCCCGATCTCGGGATCGCGCGCGAAGGTGTCAAAAGCGCAATTATGCTCGTGGATCCATTCGCCCGGCGCAATCGTCCGTTTGGCAAAGCCGATGATCTGGCCGAATTTGATGACAGGTTGTCCATCGGCGATCCCGGTAACGGCGATTTTGTGACCCCGCACGATGCGCTCGCGCGCCAGCGCTGTCTCGACCATCGTTCCTGCCGGGACAATATCGACCGCGACGCGCAGATTATCGTCGGCATGAAGGCGCAGTGTGCGGGTGGGTGTGATCGTCATGGCTCAGTGTCCTGAAATGGCCGCCGCCAGCCTCGCAGATTTGGCGGCTGGATCTGTTATCTTGTTGTCGAACTGGACATTTGATGCGTCAAGCTGTATTCCAGCCAGTGAAATTCGGCCTGGCCATTGGCAGTTTTTTCGGCGCTTCAACCTGCACAGGGCATCGTCGCTGGCAAAATGAGAGGAACACATGCCGCTCCAGCCTACCACAAAGCGCCTCACATCAGTCGATATCGCCAGCATGAAGGGCGGCACGCCGATCGTCGCCTTGACCGCCTATCATACGCAGACCGCCCGCCTGGTGGACGGGCTGGCTGAAATCATCCTGGTGGGCGACAGCCTTGGCATGGTGATGCACGGATTTGAGACGACCGTGCCGGTGACCCTGGAGATGATGATTTTGCAGGGGCAAGCGGTGATGCGCGGCTCCGCAAGGTCTCTGGTGGTCGTCGATATGCCGTTTGGCTCCTATGAAGAGAGCCACGAGCAGGCGTTCCGCAACGCCGCCCGCATCTTGAAGGAGACGCATTGCGGCGCAATCAAGCTCGAGGGCGGCGCGCATATGGCTGCGACGATCGAGTTTATGGTCAGGCGCGGCGTGCCGGTCATGGCGCATATCGGCATGACGCCGCAAAGCATCAACACGCTGGGCAGCTTCAAGGCTCTGGGTCGTGAGGAGGCAAGCTGGAAGCGCTTTGTCGACGATGCGAGAGCGGTTGCTGAGGCTGGTGCGTTCTCGGTCGTTGTCGAGGCGGTGGCCGAGCCGCTCGCGGCAAAAATCACGGATGAGATTGCGATACCAACCATCGGCATTGGCGCCTCAGCCGCCTGTGATGGCCAGATCCTGGTGCTTGAGGATATGCTGGGGCTTTCCGCCCGCGTTCCCAAATTTGTCAAGAAGTATGGCGCGATTGGCGATCAGATCAGGCAGGCGATCGAGGATTACGCGACCGAGGTGCGCGCACGCACCTTTCCCGCCAAAGAGCACACCTACGACATGAAGGGGTGAAAGGTCGCCCGGCCGGCCAAAATAGGCCGCAGGCTGCCTCGATGGCGTCAATCACTCCAGGGCCTTGCTCAGCAAAATATGGAAACCTGAACCGCACTGGGTTTGCCGGAGGGCTCAACTCCTGAGAATGTGGAGCCATCATGAGCAAGACGACGAACAAGTTTTCACCCGAAGTCCGCGAGCGTGCCGTCAGGCTGGTGCTCGACAATGAAC
>NZ_JAKFWN010000015.1:0-57430 GCF_021731865.1 Raskinella chloraquaticus (SeqCode)
GCCGTGAAGGCCAATCAGATGAACATCGTCAATTTCGCCAGCGCCACCGACGGTGCCAAGGCGCAAGGCTTCACAATCGCGGGAAATCGTGTTCTGGGGGTTTATCGCAATGATTTTGCCCGGCGCATGCTGGCGGCGAGCGTCGCCGCTGGTATCGAGGCGCCGATCCGTGTCTATCTCACCGAAGGACCGGATAAACTGGCCACACTGTCCTACCGCGCACCGTCCACCATGTTCGCACCTTATTTTGACGATGGTGGCGAGCCGCTGAAGACAATGGCAGGCGAACTCGACGTGATCTTTGCCAAGATCGCGGCTGACGCGACCAAGCCCTGAGACGCGACACAGGCATGCGCCAGGCCGTACTGTCATCGCGCGCAGACAGGGCTAAAACACGCGTTCGCTGATCACGGCGCGGGAGAAGGGCTAAATGAGCAACCACACCTCGGCTCTGCCCGTCGCTCCTGTCGTGACCTACAAGCCTGATCGCAAACTTGTCCTTGGAGCGCTTTGCGGCATGATTGCCGCCGCCTCCTGGGGCAGCTCCTTTGGTCTGGCGCGGGCCGGCACGCTGGCTGGCATGGGCCCGCTCGACTTCATCGTCCTGCGGTTGTTGCCTGGTGCCGTCCTTGCGTTACCGTTGGTGTTGCGACGCAGCTTTTTGACGTCGGGTGAATTCGTAGCCAGCCGGGCGGTCCTTCTCAGCCTGTGCATCGGCCCACCCTTTGTGGCGCTGGCAAGCGGCGGCTATCTCTTTGCGCCGCTTGCTCATGGCGCCGTCCTCCAGCCTGGCACCATGACGCTGTCGAGCCTCGTCATTGCCACGCTCTTTTTCGGTGATCGGCTGACCCTGCAAAGGCTGGCGGGCGCCCTTGCCGTCATCTGCGGTCTTGTGCTGGTGGCTGGCTCAGGGATCGCGCATGCCGGGCCACAAAGTCTGATTGGCGATGCCATGTTTGCCAGCGCGGGCCTGTTATGGGCAACCTACACGGCGCTGATCCGGCGCTGGAATATCTCCGCCCTCGGTGGCACGGCGATGGCCCTGGTGGTCGCCGGCATCATCACGCTGCCATTGGCATTGGCGAGCGGCACCTTTACCCATCTCACGCAATTTCCCCTGTCGCTCGTTTTGGCTCAACTCGCCGTTCAAGGGGTGATTTCAGGCTTTCTCGGCATCTTGTTCTACGGCTGGTCGATCCGCCTGATCGGTGCATCGCGGGCGACGCTCTTTGCCGCCATCGTCCCGGTGGTGGCGATCTTGCTGGGAATACCGGTTGCCGGCGAATGGCCCGATCCGGCGCAATGGCTTGGCGTCGGCATCGTCACCAGCGGATTGCTGTTAGGGCTTGGAGTGCTTGATCCGCTGTTTCGCCACGCCTCTCCACCCGCATGATCGCGCCGCTGCGGCGTTCTGCGTTCGCAGCGCCGGTCACAACACCATCAATTGCAAGGAGCAACCATGATCGACCTTTACTACTGGCCAACCCCCAACGGGCACAAGATCACCATCTTTCTTGAAGAGGCGGGCATTCCCTACACCATTCATCCCGTCAATATCTCGGCCGGTGATCAGTTCAAGCCGGATTTCCTGAAAATCGCTCCCAACAACCGTATGCCGGCGATTATCGACCGCGCACCGCAGGATGGGGGGGCGGCAATTTCGGTCTTCGAATCAGGCGCCATCCTGCTTTATCTCGCCGAGAAGACCGGTAAATTCCTTCCCGGCGATATGCGCCAGCGGCAGGCGGTGCTCGAATGGCTGTTCTGGCAGATGGGCGGTCTGGGGCCGATGGCCGGTCAGAACCATCATTTCAGCCAGTACGCCCCCGAAAAAATCCCTTACGCCATCAATCGCTATGTCAACGAGACCAACCGTCTCTACGGTGTGCTCAACCGTCGTCTCGAAGGGCGCGACTTTATTGGCAGCGCCTATTCGATCGCCGATATGGCGGCCTACCCATGGGTTGTGTCGCATGAGAAGCAGAGCCAGAAGCTGGAGGACTTCCCGCATGTCCAGCGCTGGTATGAGATGATCAAGGCGCGCCCGGCGGTTATCGCTGCCTACGCCAGGGGCGAGGCCTACCGCGGCCAGCCGGCGGTCACCGAGGAAGGCAAGAAGATTCTCTTCGGCCAGACGTCAACAACCACCCGCTGACGTTAGCGTACCTATCGCTGGCCGCCATGGTTGATCAACGTGTCAGGCGCGGGGCTGCAGCTTGACGCTTGCCTTGCCAATGTCCTCGATGCTGGCTTCAACCAGCGCGTCGGCCTTGACGGGAACAAGCCCGCACAGCGTGCCGGTGGTGACGATCTGTCCGGCACGAAATCCACCCAGATGATCAAGCGGCTGATTGGCATAGGCAATGACGGGCGTCAGAGGATCGCCATTGCCGTGGCCGCCACGCCTGGCATGGACCTCGATGCCATCGAAGCTGAGCCGCGTCATCAGGTTGCCGAGGTCAAATCTGTCCCATGTCGTGAGGACGTCGCCGATAATGTAGGCGCCATTGGCCATGTTATCGGCGAGCACCAGCGGGAAGGGGGCGTTGCCATGGTCGGTGAGGCGGGTCGAGACGATCTCGATACCGATAAAAATCTGGTCGCTCGCCGCCACAATATCAGCGCGCGTATACAAAGCGCCAGGGCGGGGAGGCAGATCGCGCGCCAGGCGCAGGCCGATCTCGACTTCAATTCCCATCAGTCCTGACGGCGCGACGGGGAAGGTGCGGGCGGTGCTGACGAGATGGTCAAAAAGCGGCGCTGCCACCGCCACGCCGTCAGGGCGGATCGCGACTTTCCAACCCGCCACCCTTGCCTTGAGTGTGCCGGCAACCTCGGCCTGGACCTTCATCGCCGCCGCGTAATCAGCCGGGACCGGTAAGCCGGCGAGCATGGCAGGGGGCGATTTATGCCCGGCGGCAAGTGCACTGGCGAGCGAGTGTGTGGTGTTGGTCATCGCATTCCCCATCGGATTGGCGAAACGGCCATGTTCTCTGTCGAGCACGCCCGGCAAGAGCGCCTATCTATAAACGGCTGGCGTTTCGCGGGGCAATGATTTCATCGCCATGGTTGCGGCGAAGGCGGCTCGATGGCAGTCCGATGACCACAGATATCAACGAATGCTTTCAAAAAAACGAACAGTTTATGTAAAAGTATTCAGATGTGTGACACAGTTGCAAAAATAATTATGCAATATTTTGGCACACACACTTAGCGTCTGACGTGCAGATAAAATACCAACACCACCATAGATAGGCAGATTTGTCCTCTTTTGGGACATGGCACAACTGGCAAGGATTTTGCAATTACTGGTCAACGAGAACATCGAGGGTCAGTGTTTTGTTAATTCTGTCGCACATTCAACGTTTTCTGGCCGACCGGGGTGGCGCAATTGCCCCGATCTTCGCCATCGTTGTCATCCCCGTTCTTGGGCTTGCAAGCGCAGCGATCGACTACAGTCGCGCCGCGACCGAACGCAGCCGCCTCCAGGCAGCCGTTGATGCCACCGCGCTTTCCGTCATTCACCTGCCGCAAGGCACACCGGCAAACGTCGTGCAGTCGACGGCGCAGTCCTTCTTTCAATCCATTTACACGCCGCCCTACGGCATCCCCGTGCCGCAGGTTGTCACCAGCTACGCCAACGCAACCTTGAACGTCAGTGCGAGCGAAACACTGCCGACGGGAATTGCCAGCATCATCGGCGTTTCGAGTGTGACCATCGGCGCGCGCTCGACCACGCTCAACCAGCAATCTTCAGTCGAGATCGCGCTTGCGCTCGATAATACGGGGTCGATGGCACAGAACGGCAAGATCCAGTCGCTGAAAACAGCGGCCAATAATCTGTTGACCAGTTTGCAGAATTATTCGCGCACGCCGGGCGATGTGAAAGTGTCGTTGGTGCCGTTCAACACGCAGGTCAACATCGGCACCGCCAACCCCAACGCCAACTATCTGCGCTATGACGTCGGTGTTACCAATACGTCCTTGCGCACCTATCTCCAGTCGGTCGGCATCTCACGCAATGCGCCAACACCTGCCAACTGGAATGGCTGCCTGTCGGATCGCGACCAGAGCTATTTCAATTATGATACCAGGAGCGATGGAGTCAGCGGTGTCACCAACACCAGATATGTCGCTTCATTCTGCCATTATTATACAACCGGCTCGGCCTCGCCGGGTGCGCAGATTGTACCCATGCGGACGCTGACCACCGACCTCGAGGCAATTCGCACCGGCGTGAACTCCATGCAGCCGACGGGTGCCACCAACATCACCATGGGCATGGTGATGGGCATGGCGACGCTGCGCAGCGACAATCCCTTCGGCACCAATAGCTCGTCTGATCCGTTCACCAAAAAATTCCTTGTTCTGCTGACCGACGGTGCCAATACACAGAACCGCTTTGCGGGAAATGGTTCGGCCAGCAGCTCTGCGGTCGATGACCGTATGACGCTCGCCTGCAACGACGCCAAGGCGCGCTCGGTCCGCGTCTTCACCATCGGCGTTCTTGATGGCCAGAGCGCTCTGCTGCGCGATTGCGCCAGCGACTCCTCAAGCTATTTCCCCGTGAGCGATGCCTCGCAACTCAACGCCGTGTTCCAGCAGATCCTCGGTCAGGTGACAGGCATCCGCGTCGGCAGCTGATCGAGGCGCCGTCTCACAGGTCGAAAATGTGGCGCACCGTCCTGCCGCTGGCGAGCGCCTCCAGCGCCTCGTTGATCCCGGCAAGCGAGCTGCGGCTGGTCAGAAGCTTGTCGATGGGCAGTTTGCCGCGACGATAGAGCCCCATATAGCGTGGCAGATCGCGCATCGGCACAGAGCTGCCGATATAACTTCCCTTCACCGTCCGTTCCTCGGCCACCAGCGATACCTGCTGGATGGACAGGGCATGGGCGGGATTGGCAAGGCCCGCCGTCACTGTCTGACCACCGCGCCTGGTCGCCCGATAGGCAAGTTCGAAGGCTTTGACCGAGCCGGCAAGCTCAACCGCGATGTCAACTCCGCCTTTACTCACCTGCCGGATCTGATCGGCCGCATCGGCGTTGGCGGCGTTCACCGCATGGGTCGCCCCGAGGTGGCGCGCTATGTCCAGCTTGTCCTCGGCAAGATCAACCGCGATGATCGTTTCCGCTCCCGCCGCCACCGTCCCCAGCAGAGCCGCCAGCCCGACGCCACCAAGGCCGATGACAGCAACCGACTGACCGGGGCGTATCTGCGCCGTGTTGACCACAGCGCCGACGCCGGTCAGAACGGCGCAGCCGAACATGGCCGCGATATCAAGTGGAAAATCTCGATCAATCTTGACCAGCGAGCGCTGCGAAACCACGGCATGCTCGGCAAAGGCCGATACGCCGACATGATGATGGACGGCATGGCCGTTCCACGCGAGGCGCCGATGGCCGCCAAGCAATGTTCCCGCTCCATTCGCCGCTGCGCCGGGCTCGCACAAAGCCGGTCGGCCCTCCGCGCAGGGATTGCAATGGCCGCAGGACGGCATGAAGACGAACACGACGTGATCGCCCGCCGTCAGCTGATCAACGCCGGCGCCTGTCTCCAGCACCACGCCTGACGCTTCATGGCCAAGCGCCATCGGCACCGGTCGTGGCCGATCGCCATTGATCACCGACAGATCGGAATGGCAGAGCCCTGCGGCTACCACCCGCACCAGCACCTCGCCTGGACCGGGGGCGGCAAGATCAACCTCCTCGATGACGAGCGGCCTGGTGACATGGAAAGGGCGCTCCACAGGCGCTGATTTCAGCAAAGCCGCTTTGGTTTTCATGAGCTCATCCTGCTTCGAGATGTTGCAAGCCTCTGCCGCGCGCGCCTGAAGGTCAAGCGACAGGCCGCAGTCCCGCCGCGCCGGCGCCAATCAGATCAGAGGGAAACTCATTCTGGTACAAACAAAATGGGCGTAGAAGCATGATACTAAACAATAAATTGGCACATTAGTACATCACGTCCGACTGTCGTGAATGTGTCGCACAGGGCAGCTAGAACAGCGCGTGACAGACCTTAAGTAACCTTCCCGATCGGAAACCTGCTTTGGAGATAATGATGTCCTTGATGAGTCGAAACGGCATGCGCGCAATTATGTTGGCCGGTTCAGTGGCCGGACTGGCATTTGCCGCGCCAGTTGCCAAAGCCGTTGATTTCACAGGCGCAGGCGCCACCTTCCCGGCGCCGGTCTATGCCGCCTGGGCGGCTGATTACAAGGCAAAATCCGGCGAAAGCCTGAATTATCAAGCGATTGGCTCGGGTGGTGGGCAAACCCAGATTCTCAACCGGACCGTCGATTTCGGCGCCTCCGACGCGCCTGTTGCCGGCGACAAGCTCGCTGCCGGCAAGCTTCTTCAGTTCCCCGCCGTCATCGGCTCGGTCGTCATCATCGTCAACCTTGATGGTATCGCCGCCAACCAGTTGAAACTTGACGGCCCTTTGGTCGCCGACATCTACCTCGGCAAGGTCACCAAATGGAACGACAAGCGGATCGCTGACCTCAATGAAGGCGTCAAGCTGCCTGATCTGGCGATCATCCCGGCCTACCGCTCGGACGGATCAGGAACAACCTTCGTCTACGCGTCGTATCTGGCGGCCGTCAGCCCGGAATGGAAAGAGAAAGTAGGCGTTGCCACCTCGATTTCCTGGCCTGCCGGCAATGGTGCAAAGGGCAATGACGGTGTCGCCGCCTCGGTGAAGAATTCCAAGGGCGCCATCGGCTACGTTGAGCATGTTTATGCCGCTGCCAACAACCTTGTGACGGCGCAGCTTAAGAACAAGGCGGGCAAGTTTGTTTCGCCCTCGACCCCGGCGTTTCAGGCCGCTGCTGCCAATGCTGATTGGGCCGGTGCCAAGGATTTCGCTGCCAGCATGATCAACACTCCCGGCGACACCACCTGGCCGATCACCAGCGCCACCTTCATTCTGTTGCCGAAGAACCCGGCCAAAGCCGAACAGTCTCTGGCTGTCATGAAATTCTTCGACTGGGCGTTCGCCAATGGCGGCGCCACGGCGGAGAAGCTGCACTACATCCCGCTTCCCGCCAGCGTGACCGCGCGGGTCAAGACGGCCTGGGAAAGCGAGATCAAGGACAGCGCCGGCAATCCGGTGTGGAAGAAATAAGCGCTCGGGCACAGTCCGGCGGGCCCGATCTGCCCGCCGGCTCCCCGGTGCTGGCGCGTGATACATGTCGCACCCGACACGCGTCGTGATAGGGTGGGGCGTTGCGGTGAAGCGACAAGTAGAGGGTTTTGCCAGTGAGTGATGTTGCAGTAGGCACGTTATCCTCTGCCCCCGTATCGCGGCACCGTGGCTTTGCCCGGGGCGAGCAGGCCTCTGATGTCATTTTCCGGGGCGTGCTTTATGCTGCTGGCATCCTGGTTCTGACACTGCTCGGCCTCATCATCATCCTGTTGTTTCACGGCGGTTTACCGGTTCTCTATGCCTTCGGCATTGATTTCTTTACCAGTTCAGCCTGGAACCCGGTCACCGAAAAATACGGCGCCGTGGTTGCCGTCTACGGAACAATTATCACCGCTGTCATTGCCGTTGTGGTTGCTGTCCCTGCGGCGTTCGGTATCTCCTTTTTCCTGACCGAAGTAGCGCCACCGGTCCTGCGTCGCTCCATCGGCACCGCCATTCAGCTGCTTGCCGCGATCCCTTCGATCATTTTTGGCATGTGGGGTTTTTTCGTCGTCGTGCCTCTGATGGCAACCTATGTCCAGCCCGCGCTCGCCAGCACGCTTGGAGTGGTGCCGGTGATTGGCACGCTCTTTTCCGGTGCGCCGATCGGCACAGGCATTCTCACCGCCGGGCTGATCATGGCCCTCATGATCCTGCCCTTCATCACCGCGCTTTTCGTTGAAGTCCTTGAATCGGTGCCGCCGATGTTCAAGGAGGCGGCTTATGGTGTGGGCGCAACCACGAGCGAGGTCTTCACTGCGGTTTCCATTCCCTATGGCCGCACAGCAATCGTCGGCGCCGTCATGCTGGGGCTCGGACGGGCTCTGGGCGAAACCATGGCTGTCACCTTCGTCATCGGCAACGCCAACCGTATTTCGGCATCCCTGTTTTCGCCAGGCGCCTCGATTGCCTCGACGATTGCCAACGAATTCCCGGAAGCTGCGCCCGGCTCTCTCAAGCTTTTTGCCCTGCTCGAACTGGGCTTCCTGCTTTTTGTGCTGTCATTCATCGTCCTTGCCGTTGCTCGCTTCCTTGTCAGAAGCCGGCTGGAGACCTGAACGATGTCGCAACGTCTTCCCCTCCGGCTTGCCCGTGATGCGACCTTCCGGGTCGTTGCCACGCTGAGTGCGGGGGTTGCCTTGCTGCTCCTCGCCTGGATCCTGTGGACCCTGGTCAGCCGGGGCGCCTCATCGCTGTCAACCGCGCTCCTCGTCACCGATACCCTGCCGCCCGGTCGCGGCGGCGGGCTCAGAAACGCCATCATCGGTTCGCTGATCCAGGTGGGAATGGCGGTTATCATTGCCACGCCCATCGGCGTATTGGCCGGTATTTTTCTGGCTGAGCTTGGCGACCGCAGCCTGCTTGGTCGGGTCGTCCGTTTCATCAACGACGTGCTGCTGTCTGCCCCGTCCATTCTCATCGGCCTTTTTGTCTATCAGATCCTTGTGCGCCCCTTCGGCGGCTTCTCGGGTATTGCCGGAGCGATCGCGCTCGGCATCATTATTCTGCCGGTGGTGGTGCGCGCGACCGAGGACATGTTGCGCCTCGTGCCGCCGGCCTTGCGCGAGGCAGCTTTCGCCCTTGGTGCCCCTCACTGGCATGTCGTTGCCAATGTTACGCTGCGCGGCGCGCGCGCCGGGATCGTCACCGGTATCCTGCTGGCGATTGCTCGTGCCGCCGGTGAAACAGCGCCTCTGCTGTTTACCTCTCTTGGCAGCCTCAACTGGTCGGTTGACCTGACGAAGCCGATGTCGAGCCTGCCCGTGACGATTTATCAATATGCCGGCAGCCCGTTCGATGAATGGGTTGGCATCGCCTGGGCTGGCGCCCTGCTGATTACGCTTGGCGTCCTTTGCCTTAACATTGTGTCGCGTCTGCTCCTGACGCTTGGCCGTGGGAAGTGACCTATGAATGATATTTCAACCACAGGCCTGATCGCGGCCGAGCGCAAGGTCAATGTTGATGCTGTTGACGACGGCATCAAAATTCTCGTCGAAAATCTCGATTTCTTTTACAGCGGCAAGCAAGCCCTGTTTGATATCAACATGGCGTTTCCCGAAAAGCGCGTAACCGCGATGATCGGACCGTCAGGTTGCGGAAAATCGACCTTCCTGCGTGTCATCAACCGCATGTTCGATCTCTATCCCGGCCAGAAGGCGACAGGGCGGGTGATGATGGACAATCAGAACATCGTTGAACCGCAAGTGCGCGCGGCCGTCGTGCGCAGCCGTATCGGCATGGTGTTCCAGAAGCCGACGCCCTTCCCCATGAGCATTCACGACAACATCGCCTACGGCATCAAATTGAACGAGCGGGTATCGCGGGCCGAAATCAACGAGCGTATCGAATGGGCGCTCACCAAGGCGGCCCTGTGGGGTGAGGTCAAGGACCGGCTGCACACATCCGCCATCGGCCTTTCAGGCGGTCAGCAGCAGCGACTGTGCATCGCGCGTACCATTGCGGTAAAGCCCGAAGTGGTGCTGCTCGATGAGCCGACATCCGCGCTTGACCCGATCTCGACCGCCAAGATCGAGGAATTGATCAACGAACTGCGTAGCGAATTCACCATCATCATCGTCACGCACAATATGCAGCAGGCGGCCCGCGTTTCCGACAAGGCGGCCTTTTTCCTTCTCGGCCGCCTTGTGGAATTCGACCAGACAGCCCGCATATTCACGAACCCGCGCGAAAAATCGACGCAGGATTACATCACCGGCCGCTTTGGCTGAAGCCTATCTCCCTGGTCGGGCAAGCCGCAGGCAGGTGCGGGCCTGAAGCGTGCTGGCAACCGCGTTCGCGCTGTCGATTTTACCGGCGCGTGCCAGCAGTTTTGCCTGCCGCCTGGCAATCCGTTTGATATTGGTCGACGCGGCGACCGAGGGCACGACTTCCTCATAGATGCGCTTCGCGTCAGCTTGCAGCGACACAGCGCACATATCGGCTTTTTCACGATCTGCCAGCGCGACGCTTGGCAGGCACATCACGAGCATTGCCACGACCAATCGCTTCATGTTCGCTCCTCCGCTTCACCCTCGTCGCTGAAACGCACTATCCCTCGAACGCGTTTGACGACGTGATCCGACACCATCATCCCGCCTGCATCGACACTAACAGACCACACGCGGTTTTAAACCGCGACGAAGGACCATCCAGCGCCGGCGTTTTCTAGTAGGAGCGCGGCATGCCAAGGACATGTTCGCCAATATAGGCAAGAATGAGGTTGGTCGAAATCGGGGCGACCTGATAGAGGCGCGTTTCACGGAACTTGCGCTCGATATCATAGTCAACCGCAAAGCCGAACCCGCCATGGAACTGGATGCAGGCGTTGGCAGCCTCCCAACTTGCCTTGGCCGCCAGATATTTGGCCATGTTGGCCTCCGCGCCGCACGCGGCATGAGCGTCAAACAGGCTGCAGGCGCCAAACCGCATGAGGTTTGCCGCTTCAAGCTCGATGAACGCCTCCGCAATCGGGAATTGGACGCCCTGATTCTGGCCGATGGGCCGGCCAAAGACGATGCGCTCCTTGGTATAAGCCGTCACCTTGTCGATGAACCAGTAGCCATCGCCGATGCATTCAGCCGCTATCAGGATGCGCTCGGCATTCAGACCATCGAGAATATAGCGGAAACCCATTCCCTCCTCGCCGATGAGGTTTTCAGCCGGGATTTCCAGATTGTCGAAAAACAACTCATTGGTCTCGTGATTGACCATGTTGGCGATGGGCCGGACCTCAAGCCCCTTGCCGATGGCCTCGCGCAGATCGACCATGAAAATCGACATGCCGAGAGATTTGCGGCTGACGTCAGCAAGCGGGGTAGTTCGCGCCAGCAGGATCATGAAATCGGAATGCTGGATGCGGGAGATCCACACCTTCTGGCCGTTGATGACGTAGCGGTCACCCTTGCGTAGGGCGCTCGTCTTGATCTGGGTGGTGTCGGTGCCTGTGGACGGTTCCGTCACGCCCATCGACTGCAGGCGTAATTCACCAGCTGCAATCTTCGGCAGAAAATAATCTTTCTGCGCCTGCGAGCCATGACGCAGCAGCGTCCCCATATTGTACATCTGCCCATGGCACGCGCCGGAATTGCCACCCGAGCGGTTGATCTCTTCCATGATAACGGACGCTTCCGTCAGCCCCAGCCCGCTGCCGCCATATTCCTGCGGAATGAGCGCAGCCAGCCAGCCGGCCTTGGTCAGAGCCTGCACGAATTCATCGGGATAGCCGCGTTTCTCATCGATCGCGCGATGGTAGGAGGCGGGAAAAGCTGCGCACAACGCTCGCACTCCCTCGCGAATGCTTTCATGGTCGGTCGCGCGCAGCCCCATCGATCTCTCCGCTCGTGCTCTCATCGCCAACGGACGATCGATCCGTTGCTTGTCAATCACCCGGTTACCTGTGCTAGCGCTGCAGGGCAACAACACAGACGGGCAGCCCTGATGACGAATGATACACCACATCTGCCAGCGGGCGCGGACGGCGTCGAGGCTGCTATTTCCAGCCGCCGCTCGATTCGCGCCTTCCTGCCAACCGAGGTGCCCGAGGCGCTCGTCTTGCGTATCCTTGATATCGCGCGGCGCGCCCCCAGCGGCACCAATATGCAGCCCTGGCAAGTCACGGTGTTGCGCGGCGCGGCGCTGGCAAGTCTGGGTGCGCGGCTGGAACAGCTGGCGCTTGCTGGTCATCAGGGTAAGGCAGCCTATGCGTATTATCCGCCGACCTTCCGCGAGCCCTACCTGTCACGCCGGCGCAAAATCGGTCTTGATCTGTACGGGCTGCTCGGCATCGCGCGCGGCGAAGACGACAAGATGCGCCGCCAGCATGCGCGCAATTTCCGCTTTTTCGACGCGCCTGTGGGCCTCATCTTCACCATCGACCGCGATCTCGAACTCGGCAGCTGGCTTGATTATGGCATGTATCTGCAAAACGTCATGACGCTGGCCCGTGCCTATGGGCTTGATACCTGCGCTCAGGCAGCCTTCATCACCTTCCATGAGGAGATCGCGGCGCATCTGGGTTTTGCTGAAGGCCGGGCTCTGGTGTGCGGCATGGCGCTTGGCTACGCCGACCCGCAAGCCCCTGAAAATCGCCTGGTGAGCGAACGCGCGGCGCTGGCGGATTTTGTCGAGGTCAGGGACAGCGTTTGAGCGCCATCAGGCCGGTGCCCGCACCGCGCATCAGGCCGCGCCCGACCAGCTGTTCTTGGTTCCGCAATCGGCGCAGATGATGGTGACCGGGCGTGCGCGCTGATCGCTCTCGCGCATGAAGCGTCCCGCCGGAAAGCGCATCAGGACAACGCCACAGCCTTCGCAATGCACTTCATTGACCGGCGCGGGTGAGGACATTGCGGCTGGAGCATAATTCATCAACGCATCACCAATGTTTGCCCGATTTCCGTCGACATCTCAGGTTTCGACAAGATTGCCCGGATATCCTGCAACGCGCCGGTATAACGGATGCTCCACTAATCATGCTGCAGCGCACACGTCAAGGATCGGCGGCACATGTGGTAAAGACCGCAAATCTGCTGTCTTGCGCATCGGGAAAATCCATGTTCCTTGCCGCTTCGAGGGAGAAAAGAATGAAATTTTTTATCGATAGCGTCTCGCTGGATGATATCAGCGCCCTATATGCGCTTGGCCTTGTGGATGGCGTCACCACCAACCCGTCGCTGGCTGCGAAAGCCGGTCAACCCTTCAAGCCATTGCTGAAAGATATCTGCGCACTTGTGCCGGGGCCGGTATCGGCGGAAGTCGCAGCCCTTGATGCGCCTGGCATGCTGGCCGAAGCAAAGGTGCTCTCGGCGATTGCTGCCAATATCGTCATCAAGCTGCCGCTGACGCCCGAAGGGCTCAAGGCCTGCCGGGCGCTCACCGCTGACGGCGTCAAAACCAATGTCACCCTATGCTTCAGCGCCAATCAGGCATTGCTCGCTGCCAAGGCCGGCGCGACCTTCATTTCACCCTTTATCGGCCGGCTGGACGATATCGGTATTGACGGCATGGACCTGATCCAGGACATCCGCCTTATCTATGATAATTATGGTTTTACCACCGACATTCTGGCAGCCTCCATCCGCAGCCCCGCTCATGTGCGCGCCGCCGCTCTCGCCGGAGCTGATACCGCAACGGTGCCTGCCGCCATTCTGCGCCAGCTCTTTCACCATCCCCTGACCGACAAGGGTATCGACCAGTTCATGGCTGACTGGAAGGCAAGCGGCTTGACCATCCTTTAATCGCCATCCGCTACGAAGAAGCCTCGGGACAAGCGCGAGCGGAGGTGGGCATGGCAGTTCTGGTAACCGGCGGCGCGGGCTATATCGGCAGCCATATGGTTCTGGCGCTGCGCGACCGCGACGAGCAGGTTGTGGTTCTCGACAATCTGTCGACCGGTTTCCGCGAGGCGCTCGCGCCCGGGGCGATCCTGATTGAAGGCGATGTCGGCGATCGAGCGCTCGTCTTGGCGCTCATCAAAAAACACGGAATCGAGGCGATCATCCATTTTGCAGCAAAAATCGTCGTGCCCGATTCGGTTGCCGACCCGCTCGGCTATTATCTCAACAACACTGTCAAGACCCGTGAGATGATTGCCGCTGCCGTCGAGGGCGGGGTCGGCCAGATGATCTTCTCGTCGACTGCTGCTGTTTACGGCAACCCGCAGGCGACGCCGGTCGCCGAGGACGCGGCGCTCATGCCTCTGTCGCCTTACGGCACGTCAAAGATGATGAGCGAGATGATGTTGCGCGATGCAGCGTTTGCCCATCCCTTGCGTTACGTCGTGCTGCGTTATTTCAATGTTGCGGGGGCTGACCCGGGCGGGCGCTCGGGCCAATCGACACCGAATGCCACGCATCTGATCAAGGTCGCGGTACAGACGGCGCTCGGCATGCGCCCGTCGATGCAGGTGTTTGGCGATGATTACGCGACACCCGATGGCACCTGCGTGCGCGATTATATTCATGTCAGCGATCTCATCGGCGCGCATGCGGCAGCCCTGGCCCATCTGCGGCACGGCGGTGCGTCCGATGTTTTCAACTGTGGCTATGGCCATGGCTATTCCGTGCTGGAGGTCATCGATGCGGTAAAGCGCCTGTCGGGCGTCGACTTCAAGGTCGATATGGCGCCACCGCGTGCCGGTGATCCGGCCTCGATCATTGCCGATGCCGCCAGGATCCGCCACAAGCTCGCCTGGATGCCGGAACATAACAGCCTTGATACGATCGTGCGTTCAGCCCTTGCCTGGGAACGCCAGCTGCTGAACCGACAGTCGTAACGAGGGAATGATGTCAACCGAGACGGATCGCTATCACGCTCAGGCGGTACACTTGTTCGAGCGCTCGATCGCAGTGAAGCAGGCGGTCCGTGACGCTCACCTCCGCGAGGTCGCGCGGATGGCTGCCATGGCGGTGACGTGTCTGGCCGGAGGGGGCAAACTTCTCTTTGCCGGCAATGGCGGCTCTGCGGCCGATGCCCAGCACATCGCCGCTGAATTCGTGGTGCGACTGCGCTCCGAGGTCAACCGCCGCGCTCTGCCCGCCATTGCGCTCAGCCTTGACGTGTCGACATTGACGGCTGCAGCCAATGATTATGGCTACGACCGAATCTATGCCCGCGCCATCGAAGCGTTGGGGCGGCCGGGTGACCTTTTCATCGGTCTGACGACATCAGGGCGCTCCGCCAACATTTTGCATGGCTTCGAGACCGCCCGCGCCATGGGGTTGCATACCGCCGGGCTGCTCGGTGGCGATGGCGGCAAGGCGCTGGCCTTGTGTGATGTTGCTCTGGTCGTGCCAAGCCTCGAGGCTGGCCGCGTCCAGGAAGTGCACATTACGGCTGGCCACGCGATTGTCGAAATCGTCGAGGATGCGCTAAAGGCTGGCGGCCTGGTGGGCTAGGAGGCGCTGATAGAGCGCGACGGCGGCGTCGCTCACATCCTTGGCGGTGAAGCCGTTTTCAAAGTGCCGGCGTGCCGCCTCTCCCATCCGCGCCAGCATCTGCCGGTCGCCAGCCAGCCGGCCAATCGCAACTGCCGCCGCCTTCGGATCACCCGGGGGTACGAGAAAGCCGTTGACGCCATCTTCGACGACGATGTTGTTGCCGGGCGCGTCGGTGGTGATGATCGCCCGCGCGCTTGCCAATGCCTCAACGAGACTGCGTGGCAGGCCTTCGCCCGTCGAGAGGAGAATGGCCCCATCCGCTTCCCGCCAGACCGCGGCGACATCGCGGGTTGGACCTTTCCACGTGATGCCCGGCAGGCGCGACCATGCGTCGAGTTCGGTATGGGTGTAGGACGCTGGATTGACCGGGTCGGGCGCGCCGTAAATGTCCAGTGACACGCGATGGCCGGCAGCCTGGGCAAGGCCAACCGCTGCAACCGCGTCGGCAATCCTTTTCGAGGCGATCATGCGGGCCACCACCGCGAGTCGCAATGTGTCGTCATGGCGCGGCGGCTGGGGTAGAAAGGCTGCGGGATCAACGCCGGCGCCGCGCACCAGCGTGATCTTTGAACGATCATCCGGATCAAGGCCGAGCGCGCGCGCGTCATCAGGGTTCTCGAAAAGAAAGAGAGTGCGCGGTGTGTCGAGAACATGGCTGACGATGAAGCGGATGAGGCGGCGCGCCAGACGAGCGGCAAAGTGATCATTGCTCCACAGGAAGCCAAGGCCGGTTGGCGCGAGGACAGCGCCCCGTACACCTGTGAGCCGGGCAGCCAGGCCCCCCGTCAGGACGGTGCGCAAGGCGATGCAGTGGATGATGTCGGGCTTTTCGGCCGCGATGATCCGGCGGAATGTGTCAATGGTGCGCAGAAGCGACAAGGGACCCATGCCCGCCCGGTCACGACCGACATCGATGACACGGATACCGGCAGCCTCGATGGTCAGGCGATGGGCCTGCACAGGTGTGGCAATCGCCACATCGAACCCCGCGTGGCGCGCCGCTATCCCCATGCCGATGAAGTGCGAAACGAAGAACCAGTCTTCAGGAACAAGAAAAAGGAGGCGCGGCGGCGTCGAAGTCGCATCGAGCACGGTCTTGTGACGGTAGCGAGCCACGATCCGCTCAGGCAGCCTTGCGGTATGATGGAATAAGGCGGCCAAACAGACTTTCAGCCTGGGCGCCGTCTTCCGCATTGACGCAGGCTTCAAGCTCGCTGAGAAACCCGCGCATGACGGCATGTGTAGGAGCGCTGGTCCGCGCCCCGACAATACCAGGTGTCGACAGTTCGCGTGTCGGTTCATCGCTTGCAAACAGAATTTCGTGCAGCCGCTCGCCGGGGCGAATGCCGGAGAAAACGATGTCGATGTCGCGGCGTGGCTCAAACCCCGACAACCGTATCATCTGCTCGGCAACATCAAGGATACGCACCGGCTGACCCATGTTAAGGACATACACCGATACGGGCGGAACAATCGGCTGGACGGCGTGCTCAGCCGCCGTCACCACCAGATCGCAGGCTTCGCGAATGGTCATGAAGTAGCGCACCATATCAGGGTGCGTGACCGTGACCGGTCCGCCGGCCTCGATCTGTGCCTTGAATTTCGGGATGACGGAGCCCGATGACGCCAGAACATTGCCAAACCGCACCGAGATCAGGCGTGTTTTGCGCTGGGCTTCCTTGCCCGAGATGAGTTCACTATCGAGGCATTGCGCGTACATCTCGGCCAGGCGTTTGGTGGCCCCGAGAATTGACACGGGCTCGATCGCCTTATCGGTCGAAATCAGCACCAGCGCGCTCGCCCCGCAGGCTATCGCCGCATCGCAGACATTGACCGAACCGAAGACGTTTGTTTTCACGCCCTCCTGCCAGTTCCGCTCGAGGATGGGCACATGCTTCAGCGCTGCGGCGTGGAACACCAGGTCAGGCTGAAAGGAGTGAAACAGCGTCATGACACGATTGCGGTCTCGGATATCAGCAATCCGTCCTTCGACCTGGATCTCCGGCGCAGTTATCGCCAGTTTCTCAAGGATCGCATGAAGCGCTGGCTCGCCATTTTCAAGAATGAGGAGATGTTTCACTCCGAAAGAGGCAAGCCGCAGGCAAAGCTCCGCACCAATCGAGCCGCCGCCGCCCGTCACTGCCACGCGCTTGCCGGCGGCGAAATGCTTCAGCCTGGCATAATCGATGTCAACGCGCTCACGCAGCATCAGGTCTTCGACGTCAACCGGTGCCAGTCTGATCATCTGGCCATCGAGCGAACGCCCTGCCTCAAGCGAGGGCAGGCGGTTGACGGGCATGCCGATTTTGCGCGCCTTTACCAGCAACCGGTCAATGCCGCTCCCTTCGCCCAGAACCGAAGGTGTGAGGATCAGCCGCGTGGCGCGGACGTCATTTTGTTCCAGGCTGAAGATGGCGCTGTCGAGATCATGAAGTGAGCCCAGAACGGCGATGCCGCGGATCGACTGACCGAGATCAGACGCAGCCGGTGAGAGGATACCGACGGCTTGGATCTTTTTGATGGCCCCGCTTTCAATCGCCCGCAGCACGACATCAGCATCACTTGCCCGACCGACAATCAGCACCGGGCTTGCGTCATTGGCGATCCCACGCGCCTTGGTTCGCGTCAGGCGGTAGTAACGGTAGGCTAGCCGCGGTCCACCAAGGAGACAGATTTGCAGCACCCAGAAGAGCGCAATCGTGATTTTTCCAAAAAGCAATTCGCCGTAAAATGTCGATGACGCCAGCAAATAATCGACGATCACCAGGGTGAGGGCTAGAACCGTCACGGCCTGCGCAATGTTCTTCAGATCGGGCAGCGATGCAAATCGCCATTTGGCGCGGTAAAGATGGAAGCGGGCATAAACGAGCCCGGCATAGGCCACGAAAACCGGCAGGAAATAGGCGAGGTCCAGGAGCCGCTCTTCAAGCCCGTCGCGCTCGAAACGGATATAGAAACTTGCCAGAACCGCCGTCACCGTGACGAGCAGGTCGTGGCCGATAATCATCAGCTTGCGGCGATTCATGCGACGACGAACTGCACTTCCCTAGGGTCAAGCCAAAAGCGGCACCGCCTGCTATAGCTGACGGAGACCAATCTCAAAAGGAAAATAATGGGCCAATTATGGCCCGCCGGTCGATGTGGTATGGAAGATTGTAAACTTCAGTAAGAGAATGTGACACCGTTTCCAAGCTTCGCGACTGGACAAGGGTGTCTCATACGTCGAAAACCCGCCGGCGATTGCCGTTAACCGGCGCTGATTTCAGAAACAGGTTGTTTTGGACGATGAATAAACCTTTCAATCCGCCCGCTTTGCCGTTCATCGATCTTCAGGCGCAGCGCCATCGTCTGGGTGCGGCGCTGGAAGAGGCCATCCTCAAGGTCACCCGATCGGGAGCCTACATTCTCGGGCCTGAGGTCTTTGAACTCGAAGCGCAATTGGCACAATTCTGCGGTGCCGGTGAAGTTGTGACCTGCGCCAATGGTACGGACGCTCTGGCGATGGTCCTCATGGCCAAGGGTGTCAAACCGGGCGATGGCATCTTTTGCCCCAGTTTTACATTTGCCGCCACCGCTGAGGTGGTTGCCTGGCTCGGCGCCACGCCGGTTTTCGTTGATGTCGATGCCGAAACCTTCAATCTCGATACCGCAAGTCTTCACCAGGCGCTGAGAACAGCAACAGAGAAAGGGTTGACGCCGCGCGGCATCATCAGTGTCGATCTTTTCGGGCAGCCCGCCGATTATGAGCCGATTGAGGCATTCGCTGCAGCTCACGGACTGTGGCTGCTGAGTGATGCCGCCCAGAGTTTTGGCGCAACCTACAAGGGCCGCCGTGTCGGTACCATCGGCACGGCGACGACAACCAGCTTTTTTCCCGCCAAGCCGCTTGGTTGTTATGGCGATGGCGGGGCCATTTTTACGGACGATGCCGCATTGGCTGACATTCTGCGTTCCCTGCGCAATCATGGTGCGGGAAGTGATCGCTATGACAATATCCGCATTGGCATGAATGGACGCCTCGACACCATGCAGGCGGCTGTGCTGTTACAAAAGCTGACGATTTTCGAAGACGAGATCGTGCAACGCAACCTGATTGCCGAACGGTATAACCTGGCCTTGAATCAGGTGGCCATTGTCCCGAATTTGCCCCCAGGCGTCACCTCTGTATGGGCACAATATACGATGCGCGTCGCGCCTGACCGTCGCGAGGCGCTGGCGGCCCATCTGAAGGCTGCGGGCATTCCAACTGCGATCTATTACCCGATCCCGCTGCATCGCCAGAAGGCCTACGCGCATTACCCGAGTGCGGGTAATGGATTGCCAGCCACCGAAGCCATTGCCCGGGAGGTGATCAGCCTGCCGATGCACCCCTATCTTGATCTGCAGGCGCAAAATCATATCACCCAAGCCGTCGTTGAATGCTTGAGTAATTGAGTGTCATGTTTTTTCTCGTAAATCCGCTGACCTTGCGCTAGGGACAGCGGATGATCGTGCTCCCCCATCCCGTTTCCAGCGAGCGTCTGTGCCGGTCCGCTGATGTGGCAGTTCTGTGCATTATCGCCACCCTGCCATGGTCCACCTCAGGGACGAGCATCTTCCTTGCCATCTGGTTGCTGTTGGTTCTGCCGCAGACCGATTGGCGGCAATTGCTGCGGCAAGCGCGCCGATCGCCGAGTGTTTTTGCCATCATCCTTTTTCTGCTGACCGCGTTGTCGGTGCTGTGGTCGGGAGGTGTGGCGCAGGAGAAGCTGAATGGTGTGGGCGCGGTCGCAAAACTGGCCGTCATTCCGGTTCTGATTTTGCATGTGTCCAGGCGCGGTCATCTGGCGCACGAAGCTCTGCGCGTCTTTCTGGTCAGCACCACGGCATTGATGGTTCTGTCGTGGGTCAGCCTGATGATAAGTATCCCCAAGACAGCGCTGTTGTCGATGCTGGCGCCGGGTGTGCCGGTCAAGGATTGGATCTCCCAGACGAATTTCTTTTTGATCGCAGCCTTCGCCGCAGCCCACCTTGCGTGCGATGCCTGCACGCGCAATCACCATATCCGCGTGGCCGGCTATGCCGGGCTTGTGGCGGCCTTCATCGCAAATCTAATGTTCATCCATCCCTCGCGCACAGGGCTGCTGATCATCCCGGTGCTCGTCTTGCTTTTCATGGTTCAGCGCATCGGGGTGCGGCGCGGAACGCTGATCGGCTTGGCAACGTCGATCCTGGCGTGTTTGCTGCTATGGCAAACCTCTGAGCGGATCCGCGAGCGCGTGGAAAGTGCGATTACAGAAGTTCATCGCTATTCAGCAAATGGCGAAGCGACATCGGCAGGATATCGTTTGGAGTGGTATCGCCAGACGTCCGGGCTCGTCGCCCACTCCCCGATCATCGGTTATGGTGCAGGCGGCGTCCGTGCGGCAATGGAGGGCATGGTCAAAGCCGGAACGCTCGATGAAAAATTTGTAACCTCAAATCCGCATAATCAGGCGCTGCTGACCGCCATGCAGACCGGCCTGATCGGCGTTGGGCTGTTGATGGCGATGTGGCTTTCCCACACCATCGCGCTCGCTGGTTCCAGCCTCGCGGCTCGTATCGGTCTTGCCATCGTCATACAAAACATCGCCGGTGGCTTCTTCAATAGTCATTTGGCCGATTTTACCCAAGGCTGGATGTACGTGATCGGTGTTGGCGTTACGATTGCCGCCGCACGCTCTCAGGCCTCGATCACTGCGAATGGATAAAATGACAGCAGGTCACCAGGCCGGACCTCGGTGATCGCTTCGTCAAGATCAACCAGCCCGTCCGATGCGGTCAGCGATGTGATAACGCCGGCCCCATCCTGCCGATGTTTTCTCGCCAGGCGGACCGGCTGCTCATCGCCAAGCGACACGCGCACGAATTCGCGCCGCCCGGCGCGTTTGCGATAGGCGAAATCGGCGCGCACTGGCAGCCCAAGCGGGGGCCGCCACGTCTCACCGGCAAGCGCGGCCAGCAACGGGCGGACGATCTGGGTGAAGGTGACATAGGCTGCCACCGGATTGCCCGGCAGACCGACGAAGGCTTTGCCGTTGATGACCCCGGCGGCGACCGGCCGCCCGGGCTTGATGCCAATCCGCCACCAGTCAAGACGCCCGATGCGCTCGATAACCGCTTTGACGTGATCTTCTTCGCCCGTCGATACGCCACCCGATGAAATGACGACGTCAGCCTCGCTCGCCGCTTGGGTCAAAGCTGCCGCAAGCGCTTCAGGTTCATCGCGCACGATGCCACCATCAATCACGTCGCAGCCAGCCGCCTGCGCCAGAGCCGCGAGCAGCGGGCGATTGGCATCGTAAAGCCCGGCATTGCCGACAACACTGCCGGGCGCCATCACCTCGTTGCCGGTCGACAGGAGCGCCATGACCAGACGTCGGCGCACCGGCAGGTCTGCCAACCCCAATGCCGAGGCGAGCGCCACATCCTGCGGGCGCAGCCGCAATCCCTGACGAAGCGCGATCTCGCCAGCCGCTATGTCTTCGCCGGCAAATCGTGCATTGGCGCTACGTTTCAGCCCTGCCGGCACAACGACATGCGCTCCCTCGACGCGGACGTCTTCCTGCATGAAGATGGTATCGGCACCTTCTGGCAGCGGCGCGCCGGTGAAGATGCGCGCTGCCTCGCCAGCGCCCAGCGGATGTTTCGCCGAACTGCCGGCGGTGACCCGGTTGGTGATCATCAGGCGTGTGTCGCCAACCGGCGCCACATCGCCGATCCTGACCGCATAGCCATCGACGGCCGAGTTGTCGAAAGCCGGGATCGACAAGGGCGCGATGATGTCTTGGGCCAAAATGCGTCGGCCGGCCGCCATGACGTCAACGATTTCGACGGTTGCAACGGGCGTCAGGCGCTGTCGCAGCGCGGCGCGTACCTCATCCAGAGTGGCAAGCTTGCCACCGAACGCCAGACTGTCATCGCTGAGCTGCGCCATCTCTAGCCCGCATTGTCCGGAAAGGGCGCGGCAAACCGCAGACAGGCATCGGCGATTGCCGGGATGTCATCGAGATCAAGTAGCGGCAGCCGCGCGCCTTCAATCACGCTGTCACAGGCGATCGCCCGGATCGCCGGGTCGTCAGGATAAAGCAATGGCTTGTTGTTCGCCCGCCTATGGATTTCGATCTTGGCGTGCGGCGCACGCTTGAAGCCTTCGACGAGCACCAGATCGCAGGGAGCAAGACGGGTGAGCAGAGCCGGCAGCCCCGGCTCGCCGCGCTCGTCATGCTCGCTCATGAGGGCAAAGCGGCGCGCCGATGACACCAGGACTTCGCGGGCTCCGGCGCTGCGATGACGAAAGGAATCCTTGGTTTCATCATCAACATCGAAAGCGTGGTGCGCATGCTTGATGGTGGATACCTTGAGCCCGCGCCCGATCAGTTCGGGAAGCAACCTGACGACCAATGTCGTCTTGCCGGCACCGCTCCACCCGGCAAGACCGATGATGACGTGGCGGATCGTCATCGTGGCTTGAAACCCATCGCTACAAGGGCGCTACGCACGTTCTCGTCACGCAATGCGGCAAGGAAGGCTGCAATCGCCGGCGTTCCGCGGCGCGCTGCCGGGATGACAAAATCATAATGCTCCTCGGCGAGCGCTGCAAAGCCCAGCCCGTAGGCAGCAGCAATCGGCGCGATGGTGATCCCCCAGTCAGCGCGCCCCTGCGCAACCGCTGCGGCAACCGCATTATGCGATCGTGGCTGGTTCGACCAGCCGGGGGGCTGCGCACCCTCAAGCAGGCGGTCGATCAAAACTCGCGTGCCGGCACCGGGATTGCGATTGACCATGATGCACCCGGCATCATGGGCCGCATCACGAATAGCAGCCTCGGGTTCGCGACCGGCAAAGCGCGGATCATCTTTGCGGAAGGCCAGACCCTGCAGACGAAGCCAGCCGGGAACCAGGTCGAGGGAGCTGTCAACAAAGGGTGCGTTATAGCTATTGCTGGACGCGTCCAGCAGATGGATCGGAGCCACATCGCATTCATCACGCTTCGCCATCGCCAATCCGGCCTGGCTGCCAAGCGCAAGAAGGCGGGGGCGCACATGGCGCGACACCAGATCAAGGCTGAGTGCGTTGAGGCCGACACACTGGCTGCCGGCAATCAGGAGATCAGGCAGACCCTGCGCGCCGGCGATCATGGTGACGCTGAGCGTTGAACCTGCCTCCACGCGCTCGACAAGGGGTGCGATCTCGACGAAGCCATCGGCCTGCGAGAACGACGTGACAGCACCCGAACCCTTGCCGGTTGCCAGAGCCTTGAGACCGTCAGGCGAGGACGCAAGCGTCACCATGGCAAATTCGCTGCGCCCCAGTTCGGAGACAATGCGAAGGGGTGTCACAGCCTCGATGACGGCATGACGAGCGCCCGCCAGACCCGCCATGGCCCGGATCAGCGGGGCGACAAATGTCTGGAAGGTGACGATGGCGGAGGTTGGAAAACCAGGCAGAAGCGCGATCGGCTTGCCGTCTGCCACCGCGAGGCAAAGCGGCTTGCCAGGCTTCAGCGCCACGCCGTGGACAACAATGCCGGGCGCTCCCAGGCCGGCGACGATACGGTGAGTGAGGTCGCCATTGCCCTTCGATGTCCCGCCGGAAACGACCAGCATGTCGCATCCGGCCATCGCGTCGGCCAGCGCCTTGCGCAGCGCCTTCTCATCGTCGCGGATGACACCAAACGACACCGGCAGCCCGCCGCTCTCGGTAATGGCTGCTGCGAGAATGGCCGAATTGGAATCATAAATCGCGCCGGCCTCCAACGGCGCCCCGGGTGTGACCAGTTCATCGCCCGTGGAGATGACGGCAATGCGCGGCTGCCGCACCACCTCGACCTCGCCAATTCCGCAAGCGGCCAGCACGCCGATGTCGCGCGAGCCAAGGATGGTGCCCGCCAGCAGCACCGTTTCGCCGCGCGCGATATCCGAGCCGGCGAAGGCCATCGCCTGTCCGGACCTCACCGCCTGGCGGATGGCAACGCCCGCGCCGTCAGGTTCGCTGTGCTCGACCATGACAACGCTATCCGCACCACGCGGCATCATGGCGCCCGTGGCGATCCATGTGGCGCTTCCCTTTTCGACCATACTGGCAGGCGTTGGAACGTCGCCGCAGGCAAGGCTCTGCCGGGTGAGCGCCAGATAGCGCGGCTGGGCCTCGTTTGCGCCGGTGCTGTCGACCGATCGTATGGCAAAACCGTCGACCAGGGCGCGATCGAAAGGCGGCACATCGATGGGACTGTTGACCGCCTGCGCAAGCACGCGAGCGAGCGCATCCTCAAGGCGCACTTTTTCGCTTCCAAGCTGGCGCGGCGGGTAGGCTTGATGCCAGCGCGCCAGCGCTTCCTCCTTCGACACAACGTCGAGAAATTGCTGCTGGGCGATGACGGACGGCTTGATGATCTCGGTCATCGAACGCTCACTCACAATCTGGCCAATGATTAAGGTCGAGAATAGCCACCTCGCTGCCTTCGGCAAAGCCTTCGCTTTGCGGCGAGACGACAACAATCCCGCCTGCTTCCGCCAGCCCCTTGAGGCCCATCCGTTCGCTGCCAAGCGGCATAATCCCGTCGGCCTCGGCGCGGACAAAAACCAAGCGCGTCAATCCCGCCGGTCCGGCAATCTTGCGTTTGAGGCGGCGAGGTGAGGGCGCAGGTCCACGACGTTCTCCCGACAGGCGGGCAATCATCAGCCGCCCGAGCGTCATCGTCAGCGCCATGACGGCTTCCGGCGCGCCCGGCAGTGCCAGAACAGGCGCCTTACCACACATCGCCAGTGCCGCCCGTCTTCCCGGCGTCACCGCCATTTCAGCCGCAAGCACAATCCCCGCCGACGCCAGTCCTGCCCTTGCAACATCATCGGTTCCCGCACCAAGCCCGCCGATGGTGATCACAGCATCAGGGTTCACGGCTTGCAGGGTGCTTTGCAAGGCAGGAAGCGCGCCGCTCATCGTCGTGCAACGGATGTAAGGGGAAAGCCCGCCTAACACGTCGCGGCAGGCTTCGGCCAGCAACCCGTTCGCCTCACCGAGAGCGAGGATCGCCAGGCGCGGTCGCCGTACCATCACGCTCCGGGTGCCGCCGAGCCTGAGCGCTGCCATCGTCGCGCCCGTCAACCGTGTTCCGGCATCCGCCAGCACCTCGCCCTGCCGGGCCAGCGTGCCGCGGTGAAGGACATGCCCGCCAGAGTTTGCTTCGCCAATTGCCTCACCGCTCTCCGTCACATCCTCGCTTGGCAAGATCGCATCGAACCCGTCGGGCAGGCGCTGTCCCGCCATGATGAACGGCGCGGCCGCGTCAAGCGGCAGGGGGGACAGGGGGCTGGCGCCGATGAGGCGTTCGGACATAACGACATAACCGTCGCGCAGCGCCATCGCATAGCCCGGCACGTCCGCATCGGCAGCGACTGGTTCGGCCAGCACCAGACCAGTCGCCTCGTCAAGCGCCAGCGTCTCTGCGGCGCAAGGGCGAACATGCTGCGCGATCAGCCGGCAGATGGCTGAAAAGGCGAGCATGCCGCCTGCTGGCACGGGGCGCGCGCTGGTGCTCATGCCTTGCGTACGGTAAACGTCAGGATGCTGCTATCCCGGCTCGTGTCTTCGAGATGGTCACCCGTTTCCTGCAGAAGATGGGGAATGTCGATGGCGGCCAGCGGATCGCTGCATTCAACGACAATAACGGTGCCGCTCGCAAGGCGCGTCAGAGCCTTGCGTAATTTCAACGCCGGCAAGGGGCATTTCAGACCCTTCAGATCAAGGCGGGACGTTTCCATCACAGAGGAATGCGAGATCGAGGCGTCGTCGTCAACTCTGGCCTTCGGTCTTGCCAAATCGCTGCCGCCACCCCCATTCTGGTGACATGGCTCTTTCGCTCGACAGCTACCTCATCCGCCCCGACCCGCACGACCCGCGTCTGACGGTGAAGGTGGATGGTATAGATCAGAACGGCCGGGCCATCACCAGTGCTGTAACCGTCGAGCGGCCGCTGACGCTTTATCTCAACGCCCAGGAGATCGTCACCATGATGACGATCGGCGATCATCCTGATTTGCTGGCGCTGGGCTATCTGCTCAATCAGAACATGCTGCAGGCTGACGATCAGGTGACGGGCGTCGACTACGATGAGGATCTGGCCGTCGTCGTGGTGCGGACCGCGCATCATACCGATTACGAGGGCAAGCTGAAAAAACGCACCCAGACGTCAGGTTGCGCGCAGGGTACGGCTTTTGGCGACATGATGGAAGCGCTCGACAAGATCGTTCTGCCGCCGGCGGAACTGCGGACCTCATGGCTCTATGGGCTGACGCACACCATCAACCAGACGCCTTCGCTCTATCTCGAAGCCGGCGCCATTCATGGCTGCGTACTGGCAAAAAGTGCCAATCCGCTGGTCTATATGGAGGATGTGGGGCGCCATAATGCTGTCGACAAGATCGCCGGCTGGATGTTTCGCAACGCCGTCGATCCCGCCGACAAGATTTTCTACACCACCGGGCGCCTGACCTCGGAGATGGTCTTGAAGACCATCCGCATGGGCATTCCGGTTCTGGTCTCGCGCTCGGGCTTCACAGCCTGGGGTGTTGAGTTGGCACGCAAGGCCGGATTGACGTTGATCGGGCGCGCGCGCGGTACGCGCTTTGTTGCCCTGGCTGGCGCTGAGCGCCTCATCTTCGATCTTGATCCCGCCAAAATTCCTGAGGAAACATCGCGCCAGCGCCGCAAGGGATCATCTGACGATGATTGACGTGCCGCGCACGCTTGGCGTCATCCTTGCCGGAGGATTGTCGCGGCGCATGGGTGGTGGCGACAAGGCGCTGAAACCCCTCGCTGGCAAGGCCCTTCTTGACCATGTCATCGCCCGCTTTCACCCGCAGGTCGATTGTCTCGTGCTCAATGCCAATGGCGATGCCGGACGCTTTGCCGCTTTCGATCTGCCGGTCATCGCTGACGGCCTGCCGGATTATCCCGGGCCGCTCGCCGGCATTCTGGCGGCTCTTGATTTTGCCGCCGGACATCCGGCCGGCTACCAATGGGTTGTCTCGGTCACAGCCGACGGGCCGTTTCTTCCCGTCGATCTCGTAAGCCGGCTGCATAGCACGAGGAGCGAGGCGGACCGTCCTCTCGCCTGCGCGGCCTCCGGCGGTTATACCCATCCAACCATTGCGCTCTGGCAGGTGCGGCTCCGTGATCATTTGCGCCAGGCCATGGTCGATGAAAATTTGCGCAAGATCGATACTTGGACGGCGCGCCGTGGCTGCGTTGCCGTGCAATGGGCGAGCGACCCGGTCGACCCGTTCTTCAATGCCAATACGCCTGAGGAGCTTGCGGCAGCCGAGGCGATGCTCGCTGCTGTGCGGAGTAACGCGCGCGAGTGAGCGAGAACCTCAGCCCGCTGCCTTGACGACGGGCGCGTCGCTTGCCTGCGCTTCCGCTACCGCTACCGCCGTCATGTTGACGATGCCGCGCCCGGTAACGGAGGGTGTCAGGATATGGGCCGGCTTGGCGGTGCCAACCAGAATGGGGCCGACCGGCAGAGCATCCGTCGTCACGCGGATGGCGTGGAAGGTGCTGTTGGCGGCTGACTGATTGGGCATGATGAGGACGTTGGCCGCGCCTTTCAACCGGCTGTTTGCCAGTATTCTGGCGCGCTTTTCGGGCTCGAGCGCCGAATCGACATGCATCTCGCCATCGACCGCCAGTTCAGGCGCACGCTTCCATATGAGTTCGACGGCGCGGCGCATTTTGTCAGCTTCAGCGTCGTCATGCGAGCCGAATTCAGAATGCGAGATAAGCGCGATGGCTGGTTCTAGTCCAAAGCGGCGTACATGGCCGCCTGCCAGGATCGTCATGTCGGCGATCTCCTCGGCGCTCGGATTGAGCGTCACATGGGTATCGGCCATGAACAGCGTTCCCCATGAGGTGATGAGGAGCGACAATGCGGCAAGGCTGTCGGCGCCGGGAGCAAGCCCGACAATCTGGCGGATATGGCGCAGATGCGACACAAAACGCCCTTCGACGCCACAGATCATCGCATCGATCTCGCCGCGCCACAGCGCCAGCGCCGCGATGACGGTATTGGAGGTGCGCACGATGGTGCGTGCGGCATCCAGCGAGATGCCCTTGCGCCCGGTGCGCTCGTGATAGGTCTTGACGTAATCGCGGTAGCGCACGTCGCTCTCCGGATTGACGATCTCGAAATCAACCCCCGGCCGCATCGCAAGCCCGAAACGCTGGCAGCGCGCCTCGATCACCTGCGGTCGACCGATGAGGATGGGAATCGCAAGCCCGTCGTCCAGGATGACTTGGGTGGCGCGCAGCACGCGCTCATCCTCGCCCTCCGCATAGATGATGCGCTTCATCTGCCCGCGCGCTGAATCGAAGATCGGTTTCATCAGCAGGCCGGAGCGGAAGACGAAGCGGTTGAGTTCTTCGATATAGGCGGGCATGTCGACAATCGGCCGGCTCGCCACGCCGCTTGCCGCCGCCGCTTCCGCCACCGCCGGGGCAATGCGCAGGATGAGACGCGGATCAAAAGGCGAGGGGATCAGCATGTCAGCACCGAACGTGCGGCTTTCCCCGCCATAGGCGCGCGCCACCACTTCCGAGGGCGCCTCGCGGGCAAGGGCGGCGATCGCCTTGACGGCAGCCGCTTTCATCTCCTCGTTGATGGTGGTTGCCCCGCAATCAAGCGCGCCGCGGAAGATGTAGGGAAAGCACAGGACATTATTGACCTGATTGGGAAAATCAGATCGCCCAGTGCAGATCAGCGCGTCAGGGCGTGCCGCCCGCGCCTCTTCCGGCATGATTTCCGGTGTCGGATTGGCAAGCGCCATGATGAGCGGACGCTCGCCCATCGCCTTCACCATATCAGGCTTCAGAACTCCGCCTGCCGACAGGCCAAGAAAGACATCGGCACCAGCAATGACCTCGGCGAGCATGCGCAGGTCACTCTTCTTGGCAAAGACGTCCTTGTAGCGATCCATCAGCTTGCCGCGTCCGACATAGACCAGGCCTTCGATATCCGTCACCCAGATATTCTCGGGTTTCGCCCCCAGCGCCACCAGCTGGTTGAGGCAGGCGATCGCCGCCGCGCCGGCACCCGACGTGACGATCTTGACCTTCGCCAGATCCTTGCCGGCAATTGCCAGGCCATTGACGATCGCGGCGGCGACGATGATGGCCGTTCCGTGCTGATCGTCGTGAAAGACGGGGATCTTCATGCGCTCGCGCAGGCGCGCTTCAATCTCGAAACATTCCGGTGACTTGAAATCCTCAAGATTGATGCCGCCAAACGTCGGCTCCAGCGCCGCCACGACATCAACTGCGCGATCAACCTCCGGCGCGTCGATTTCGATATCGAATACATCGATCCCGGCGAATTTCTTGAACAGGACCGCTTTGCCCTCCATCACCGGCTTTGAGGCAAGCGGCCCGATATTGCCAAGCCCCAGCACGGCGCTGCCATTTGACACCACCGCCACCAGATTGGCGCGCGCCGTCAGATGGGCCGCCTGGGCCGGATCGGCGGCAATCGCCTCGCAGGCCACCGCCACGCCGGGCGTGTAGGCAAGGGCAAGGTCGCGCTGGTTGCCAAGCGGCTTGGTGGCCTTGACCTCGAGCTTTCCGGGGCGGGGATAACGATGATAGTGGAGGGCGGCCTCGCGCAGTTCCTCGGTGACGTCGCGGCCCATGATGTACCCTCCAATCCTCGTTTTCTTGACATCGACCATGGCATGGGCGCACGCGGCTAATCAAGCATTGATGGATGCCTCACCCCTTGCCCGCACCACCGTCACCGTGCAGGGGGCTTCGGCAACCACGCGTGAGGAGACGCTGCCAAGAAAACGCCGGATCGCCGAGGACGAGCGTGCACCGATCACAATCTGGTCAACCGCGTTGTGGCGGGCAAAATCGATGACGGCGGCAGCCGGATCACTGGCCTCGATGACATGAAACGTCACCTGGTCGGCGGCTTTGGCAAGATCGCCCGCCCAGTGCTTCAACTCCGCCAGATGGTGCAGGTGAATGTTGCGACCCTCGGCATCAAGTGTCGAGTCGATACCGACCGCACGTATCTTTTGCACCGTCAGGCAGGCAAGCCGCATATGCGCCTGGCTGGCGATCAGGCGGGTGACGGTATCATGAACTGCCTGCAGCAGAGATGCTTGCGCCTTCAGATGCACGCACACAAGGATGATCGGCGCGCTGGCGGGTGTCAGCGCCTGAGTGACATCACCAGCTTCCTGTCCAATCGAGCGCAGCCAGCTTTTGAACGCCGTCATGAGATTGCCGCGCGTGAGGCGGTGGGCGCGTTCGGTCAAAACCGTCTGCTCGGGGTGTTCGAGCGCGAAGCTCAGCTGCGATGCCGAGGGGTAGCGCATGGCCGGATCAACTTCGAGGCAGCGCAGGATGATTTCCTGTAGCCACGGCTGAATGTCGGGATTGAGGGCCCGTGGCGGGATGGGCTGACGCCATATCCGTTTGCGCAAAGCGGACAGTGATTCCGGTTTGCCGAAGGGCCGGTGGCCGGTTGCCAGCACATAGAGCATCACCCCCAGCGCGAACTGGTCGCTGCGTGGATCATTGCGCTGGCGCAGCACCTGTTCGGGTGAAATGTAGGGCCCGGTGCCAAGCGGCAGGCGAAACTCTTCGCTCAGCAGATCTGGCAAGTGCAAATGGCGCGACAGGCCAAAATCAATGAGACAGGCCTCACCGCTGGAGCGCAGCATGACGTTGGATGGCTTGATATCAAAATGGATAACGTGCTGCAGGTGGAGCGCGTGGAGCGCGCGTGCCACTTTGGCGCCAAGTGCCGCGACCTCCTCACCACGCTGCGGGCCTTCATCCATCAGCGGGCGCAGCGACGTGCCATCGATCCGCTCCATGACAAGATAGGGTTTACCTTCTATCTCGCCACTCGCCACATAGCGCGGGACATGCGGCCCGCTGAGCCGTGGCAGGATCATCTGCTCCATCTCGAAACCGACGATGGCGGTTGGATCATCACCCTCGTGAACAAAGGGAATTTTCATGGCAAGCGGCTTGGTTTCGTTGGGAGTGTCGACGGTCCACAACTCGGCCATGCCACCGCGATGAAGAGGGGCAACCAGCGTGAAGCCGTCGATGACCATCCCTGCCGCAAGGCGCCCTGGCATCTTCAAGCTCCCCGCGCCAGCCGTGCCGCGAGGCTTTCAGGCAGGCCGGCGGCACGGATCGCCGCTTGCGCGCCGGCGACATCGTAAGGCGCACGCAGAATGGTCAAGGTATTGGCACTCGTATCAAGAAGCGCATAGGCGGCGGCAGGTACGCCGTCGCGGGGTTGGCCGACCGAGCCAAGAACGCCGATCCACCGTCGTTGCGCGAGTAGCGGGACGGCAACACCGCTGATGGGAACGAAATGCTCCACACGGCCGCCGGAGCGGGCATGGTAGAGAGTTGGACGATGCACATGGCCACACAGCGTCACCCGCGATTTCGTCGCCGCCAGAGCCCGTTCCGCATCGCGGTTCTGGGTGATGTAGGGCCAGCTTGCAGGTGATGCTGGTGAGGCGTGAACGAATTCGAGGTCTTCGATGATCGCGCTCATCGGCAGTGTCGACAGAAATCCGGCCTGGGCTGGTGAAAGCTGTTGGCGTGTCCAGTCAAGGGCGGCGCTCGCCGCGTCATTCATCGCCGTGGAAGGTGTGGCGATGGCCGCGTCATGATTGCCTTTGACGACGACGGCACCCTGTGCCGCAAGCCCGGCTACCCGCTCAACCGCCCAGTCGGGATCGCCGCCATAGCCGACAATATCACCGAGAATGACGATGCGGTCGGGCCGCGCCGCTGCCGCCTGGGCGAACGACGCTTCAAAGGCCTGCCGATTGGCGTGAATATCGGAAAACACGGCAATGCGCATGGGTCACTGAACGGCTGTGTGAATGGTCTGGCGGATGCCTATCATACTGCCCGCAGCGCCAGCAGGCCGAGGCCTGCCGCCACGGTTGCAAATCCGGCTGAACGCTGCATCACTTGGCTGCCACTGAGCGGCAGGGAGAGGAGAACGCCGGACATGTGGAGAAGAGCGGTCATCACCAGAAAGCCGGCAAAATAGCCGATCGCCGACGCATGATCGGGAAGTTCGACGCCGTGACCATAGCCATGAGCCAGCGCGAAACCGGCGATGAGCGTGCTCACCATGGCCAGCGGCAAGCGGACATTGCCGGCAAGCAGTCCGCCCAGCACGACCAGCGACAGGGCGATCAGCATCTCGTTTGCCGCTTGTGGAGCAAAAGACAGCGCCATTCCCGCCCCGACCGCCAGAAACGCCAGAAAGCACGCCGGCAGTGCCCATAGCGCCCTCCCGCCGTGAAGCCCGGCAAGCGCGCCAACGCTGACCATGGCGAGAACGTGGTCAAGACCGGTGAGCGGATGGACAAGGCCTGATGTCAGGCCAAACACATGATCATGCCCGGTGTGGGCGAAAGCCGGCAGGACGGGGAGCGTTGTCAGAAGTGCGGCAACGATGAATCGCAGTCTCGGTGTCGACATGTCATTTTCCCTGATCAAGCAGTAATGGTCACGATCATAGGCGGCGCGAAATGGCACGCAAGGCACCTTCGCGCTCATTTTGTGTGTCGGCAGCGTTCATCACCGAGGCTTGCGCCAGGACGCAAGCTCGCTTATGTAGACAGTCATTCAACGACATCTCATGCGGACGATGCATCGATCCGAAGTGAGGTGGGTCCCCCGGGGCCCGCCCCCGAACTCTTTGCATCAGCGCCTGCGGATGGCGGGCAACCGGACAGTTCACAGTCGAAAGCCGTCGAGGCATGAGCGCAAACAGAAATCACGACCAGCCAGAACCCATACTGTCGCCGGCAGCCGAGACCGTGATGGTGCCGGCTGCGCCCGATGCCCTGCTCGCCGAACCTCGTCTTTTTGTCGAGGCGGGGGTGGCGGCGCGGGTGGCGGAAGTCTGCGGGCCGGCTCTCGGCGATATCGGTTATCGCCTGGTCCGCGTGAAGATCCTCGCGGTCAATGGCTGCACGGTTCAGATCATGGCGGAGCGCCCTGATGGTATTTTTTCCATTGATGATTGCGAGGCCGCCTCACGCGCTGTCTCGCCCGTCCTTGATGTCGCCGACCCCGTCGACAAGGCCTATTATCTGGAGATGTCCTCGCCGGGGATTGATCGCCCTCTGGTGCGGGTCTCTGATTTTGTCCGCTGGCAGGGGCATGAGGTAAAGCTCGCCCTCAACATGGCCGTCGAAGGCAGGCGGCGTTTTCGCGGGGTTCTGGGCAAGGTCGAGCGAGAGGGCGTGCTGTTGACCCCGGACGCCGGCGAGATGGGAAGCACAGCCGACATCCACATTCCCTTTGCGATCATGAGCGAGGCGCGGCTGGTTCTGACCGACGACCTCATCAGGGAAAGCCTGCGTCGCAACGGGCCGCCATCGCTTGAGGACGCCGGCAAAGATACGGATCATCAACCCGCGCCAGCGGGCAGGACATCACCAGACAAAAAGTCTGACAAGAGGAGTAAGCGCCATGGCCGTTAGCGCCAATCGTTTGGAATTGCTGCAGATTGCCGACGCGGTCGCCCGCGAGAAGGCCATCGACAAGAAAATCGTTCTGACGGCGATGGAAGACGCCATCCAGAAGGCGGCCCGCTCGCGCTACGGTCTGGAGACCAATGTGCGCGCCGAGATCAATGCCAAGACGGGCGAAATTCATCTCGCCCGCCTGCTGGAAGTCGTCGAGGCCATTGACAATGATGCAACCCAGATTGTCCTTGAAGATGCCAAGCGCCGCAATCCGGCCGCCCAGCCGGGTGATTTCATTTCCGAAACCCTGCCGCCGATGGATTTCGGCCGCATCGCTGCCCAGTCGGCAAAGCAGGTTATCGTCCAGAAGGTGCGCGAGGCCGAACGCGACCGGCAATATGACGAGTTCAAGGACCGCATCGGCGAGATCATCAACGGCCTCGTCAAGCGCGTGGAATACGGCAATGTGATCATTGATCTGAGCCGCGCCGAAGCCATCATCCGGCGCGATGAAATGCTGCCGCGTGAGGCGTTGAAGCCGGGTGATCGCGTGCGCGCCTATGTCTACGATGTGCGCCGCGAGCAGCGCGGCCCGCAGATTTTTCTCTCGCGCACCCATCCCATGTTCATGGCCAGGCTTTTTGGCCAGGAAGTGCCGGAAATCTATGATGGCGTGATCGAGGTGAAGGCGGTGGCGCGGGACCCCGGTTCGCGGGCAAAAATTGCCGTTTATTCGCGCGATTCCTCCATCGATCCCGTCGGCGCCTGCGTCGGCATGCGCGGCAGCCGCGTCCAGGCCGTCGTTAATGAATTGCAGGGCGAGAAGATCGACATCATCCCGTGGTCGCCCGATCAGGCGACCTTCATCGTCAACGCCCTCGCGCCCGCTGAAGTGGTCAAGGTGGTGCTTGATGAGGAAGCCGAGCGCATCGAGGTGGTGGTGCCCGACGACCAGCTGTCGCTTGCCATCGGCCGGCGCGGCCAGAACGTCCGCCTGGCCTCCCAGCTCACCGGCTGGAACATCGATATCCTGACGGAGGCTCAGGAATCGGAGCGCCGCCAGAAGGAATTCGCCGAACGCACCCAGCTATTCATGACCGCGCTTAACGTCGACGAGGTGGTGGGCCAGCTCCTGAGTTCGGAAGGCTTCGCGTCGGTCGAGGAACTGGCGTTCGTTGATCTCACCGAACTTGCCGAGATCGAAGGATTCGATGAGGACACGGCAAAGGAAATCCAGCAGCGCGCCACGAGCTTCCTCGAGCAGCAGGATCGCGAACTTGATGATCGGCGCAAGGAGCTTGGCGTCGCCGATGAACTGCTGTCGGTGCCCGGCATGTCGAAGAAGATGATGGTGGCGCTTGGCGAAGGCGGCGTGAAGACGCTGGAAGACTTCGCCGATTGCTCGACCGATGAACTCACCGGCTGGCAGGAGCGCAGCGAAGGCGAGACCAGGCAACATGCCGGACATTTCCAAGGGCTCGATATCACACGCGAAGAGGCAGAAAACCTGATCCTGCAGGCTCGTGTCGCGGCCGGCTGGCTGAAACCGGAGGATATTCTCCCGCCTCAGGCGGTGGCGGAGGAAGCCAGTGACGAAGAGGCTCCAGCGTCGCTCTGACGGCAGGGATACAACGAGGCGAAGGGGCGATGGTGGCGGCAGGCAGCGATAGTGCCGGGTCTTTGGCGGATGGCGAGCACGATGGTGGCAAACCGCGTGGGCGGCTTGAGCGTATGTGCGCCCTCACCCGCGAGCTTCGCCCCGTCGATCGGCTGATCCGCTTCGTGCTCGCCCCCGACGGCTCGCTTGCCGCTGACCTCAAGGCGGTCCTTCCCGGGCGCGGCGTGTGGATATCCGCAAACCGCCGCGCCGTTGGCGAGGCGCAGCGCAAGCGGGTTTTTGCCCGTGCCTTGAAACGGCCAGTCGCAATCATCGACACGCTGGAAGATGATGTCGAGGCATTGCTGGTCAAGCGCGCCCGCGACAGTCTGAGCCTTGCGATGAAAGCCGGGCAGGTGGTATCGGGCTTTGCGCAGGTCGAAGCAGCGTTGAAGCAGGGCGCCCTTGGCCTGCTTCATGCGCGGGACGGCGCGGAGGATGGTTGCGTCCGACTTGATCGCCTTTTTCGTGCCGTATCGGGGGATTCAGCCCCGATCTGGAAAGTTTTTGCAGGCAGCGATTTGGACTTGGCGTTAGGCCGGTCGAATGTGGTACATGCTGCGCTGTTGAATGGATCAGCCGCCCAGGCTTGCCTGGCGCGGATTGTTTTGCTTTCAGCCTATCGCAATGATGGGATGGAGGCGGAAAATGTCTGACGGCACTCCCGACGGGGCCGGCTGACAGGCAATTTCCGAAACGTGTTGCAGTTGATACAGCGCCAGGTGGCAGAGACGGTTTTCGAATGAGCGACAGCAAACAACCGGGCGACAAGACGATCACGGTCTCTCCGGCCTCCAAGACGCTGACCCTGAACAAGGGCAGCGCTGGAGCCAACATCGTGCGGCAGAATTTCTCGCACGGGCGGAGCAAGGCGGTCGTCGTCGAGGTGCAGAAGAAGCGCCGCATCGGCAGCGATGGCAAGCCGATTGTCGAGCGCCCCCCGGTGACGGCCGCGCCTGCGGCCAAGGCAGCGGCTCCAGCGCCTGCGGCAACGCCACCCGTCGCTGCCAAGCCGGCAGCACCTGCCACCGCCCCGGCACCGGCGCGGCCCTCCGCCACGCCCTCGCGCTCGAGCGGGATGGTGTTGCGCACGCTGAGCGAGGAAGAAAAGCAGCTGCGTTCACGCGTCCTCGAAGAGGCTCGCTCGCGCGAGGCCGATGATCGCAAGCGCGCGGATGATGACCGCCATCGCTGGGCCGAGCAGGAAGAACAGGCAAAGCGCGAGCGTGAGGCAGCGGAAGCGCGCCGCATCGAGGAAGAAGAGCGTCGCCGCCGCGAGGAAGAAACGCGCCGGCGCTCCGAGTCCGAAGCCAAGCGCCAATTGGGCGAGGAGCCAGGCCGCGCGCCCGCCCCGCCACTCAGCCGCTCGACAACGCCGCGCCCTGCGGCCTCGCCGTCAGCGCCAGTGGCTGCCCGCCCGCCAGGCCCGCGCGCTGTTGAAAGCGAAGAAGACGAGCAGCGCCGCACGGGCGTTCGCAAGGGCGTGGCTGCCCGCCCCGTCGCGCCTAAGCCTGAAAAGCGCGAGATCGACCGCCGCCAGGGACGCCTTACGCTTGGTAATGCCCTTCTGCAGGATGATGAGCGCAATCGCTCGCTGGCCGCCATGCGCCGGCGTGTGCAGCGCAATCAGCGCAAGGCGATGGGTGGAGAAACGCGCGAAAAGATCGCCCGCGAGGTGGTGTTGCCCGAGGCTATCACCATTCAAGAACTCGCTAACCGCATGTCGGAGCGTGGTGTCGATGTCATCCGCCTGCTGATGAAGCAGGGCCAGATGCACAAGATCACCGATGTGATCGATGCCGACACCGCCCAGCTCATTGCCGAGGAACTGGGCCACAGCGTGCGCCGCGTTGCTGATTCTGACGTTGAAGAAGGGCTGTTCAATGCCATCGATGATGATGGCGAGATGCAGCCGCGCCCGCCGGTCGTTACCATCATGGGCCATGTCGACCATGGCAAGACCTCGCTGCTGGATGCCCTGCGTAAGACCAATGTCGTGTCCGGTGAAGCCGGTGGCATCACCCAGCATATCGGTGCCTATCAGGTGGTGTCGCCGCTGGGGGGCAAGATCACCTTCGTCGACACGCCTGGTCACGCCGCCTTCACCGCCATGCGTGCCCGTGGCGCCAAGGTGACCGATATCGTCGTGCTGGTGATTGCCGCTGATGATGGCGTCAAGCCGCAGACGGTGGAGGCCATCGCCCACGCCAAGGCTGCGAAAGCACCGATCATTGTCGCCATCAACAAGATCGACAAGCCGGACGCCAACCCGCTGCGCGCCCGCACTGAATTGCTGCAGCACGATATCCAGGTGGAAAGTCTGGGCGGCGAAACGCTGGAAATCGAGGTATCGGCCAAGACGGGCCACAACCTCGACAAACTCCTCGAAGCCATCCAGTTGCAGGCTGAACTGCTTGATCTGCGGGCGTCCGCCGATCGCCTGGCTGAAGCCTATGTGGTGGAAGCCAAGCTTGATCGCGGGCGGGGACCGGTGGCGAGCGCCATCATCAGCCGTGGCACGCTCAAGGTTGGCGACATTGTCGTTGCCGGAGCGGCCTGGGGCCGCGTGCGCGCGCTCATGAACGATGCCGGCCAGTCGATCCCGCAAGCTGGTCCGTCCATGCCGGTCGAAATTCTCGGCTTCTCCGGCGTGCCGGAGGCCGGTGACCGGCTTGCCGTGGTTGAAAACGAGGCGCGCGCCCGCGAGATCGCCGATTACCGTGACCGCCAGCGCCGCGACAAGATGCAGGCTCGCCTTGCCGGCAACCGCACCTCGCTCACCGATATGATGACGCAGATCAAGTCGGGCGCCGGGCGCAAGGAATTCATCCTGGTCGTCAAAGGCGACGTGCAGGGATCGGTGGAGGCTATCGCCGGCTCGCTCGATAAGCTCGGCACCGACGAGGTGGGCGCCCGCATCATCCATTCAGGCGTCGGTGGCATCACCGAATCGGATGTGACGCTGGCTGCTGCATCGGGTGCGGTCATCATCGGCTTTAACGTCCGCGCTTCGCGCGAGGCGCGCGAAGTTGCCGAGCGTGATGGCATCGAAATCCGCTATTACAACATCATCTATGATCTGGTGGATGACGTGAAGAAGGCGATGACCGGCCTTCTTGCCCCCACTTTCCGCGAGGAAATGCTGGGCAACGCCGCCATTCTTGAAGTGTTCAACATCTCCAAGATCGGCAAGGTCGCGGGCTGCCGGGTCACCGATGGTGAAGTGCAGCGCGGCGCCAATGTCCGCCTCATCCGCGACAATGTTGTCATCCACGAGGGCAAGCTCAGCCAGTTGAAGCGCTTCAAGGACGACGCAAAAGAAGTCACGGCCGGGCAGGAATGCGGCATGTCGTTTGAGAATTATCAGGACATGCGGGCTGGCGACGTCATCGAATGTTACCGGGTGCACGAAGTCCAGCGCACGCTGTGAGGATGGTCGAGATGGGAAACAAGATTACAGAAAATCCCAAGATTGCAGGCGCGAAGAAAGCGAATCAGGAGATGGTGAGAGGCGCGGCGGCGCTGTCTGCGGCGACCCTTGGCATGTCACTCATACCTTTTATGGGCCCGTTACTGGTGGGGGGATTAGTGGGGCCGCTGGGCTTGGCGAAAACCTTAGAAGGCGTCACGCCATCTGCCGATGATCAGAACATGCTTTTTGACCTCCAATTCGATCATATTTTGGCTGAGCTGTCTGAGATCAATAAAACGGCCGATGATGTGGTGCAAAGCAATATCGAAGCGCTTGGCGCTATTTCAGCCAGCGGCGAGCGGATCGACCGCCTTAATCGCGATAATGAGCATTCTCTGGCCAGATTGGTGACAGGGTCGGTTGCATGAGCGACGGCAAGGAGGTTGCGGGCAGAGCTGGCAAGACCTGGCTGCCGTCGGCCAAGAAATTCGGGGAGTTTGTTCTTGCGGTTTTCCAGATGCAAAGATCTCTGGAGGCGCTTAAGAGCCAAAACAAGCAATTGCAGGATGAAGTCTCGAGGCTTCAACGGCAAGTCGACGAGCAGGCAGGTCAATTGAAATCAATTCAGTCGTTTGTGCAGACCGCTGTATATGAACACGTCGACCGTCGCGCCGAACGAGCGGCCATGGCCGTCATGCAGCAATTTATCCGTGTAGGCCCCGAAGCGGAATAGGATCCTTGCGGAAATCAGTGAAAGACCAGGCACGCGGCCCCTCGCAGCGACAATTGCGCGTTGGGGAGACCATTCGCCACGCTCTCGCAGAAGCCTTGCAGCGCGAGGCGATTGCCGACAGCAAGATCGACACGCGTCTGGTCACTGTGCCTGAGGTGCGCATGTCGCCTGATCTCAAGCTCGCCACCTGCTACATCATGCCGCTTGGCGGCCGGCTGGTAAGCGAAACCGTGGCCCTGCTGGAGCGCAACAGCAAGTTCCTGCGTGGCGCCATCGCCCGGCGCATCGCCATGAAGTTCATGCCCGAGCTGCGCTTTCGCGCCGATGACAGCTTCGAGCGCGGCCATTCCATTGATCGCCTGCTGGAATTGCCCGAAGTCCGTCGCGATACCGAGGCTCAGGACAAAGGGAATGCCTCATGAACGCGCCGCGACGCATCAAGCGCGATATCGATGGCTGGATCATTCTCGACAAGCCGACCGGCACGACCTCGACGCAGGCGGTCGGCGCAGTCCGCTGGGCGCTGTCGGCCAGGAAGGCCGGACATGCCGGCACGCTTGACCCTCTGGCAACCGGCGTCCTGCCGATCGCGCTCGGTGAGGCGACCAAGACGGTCGCTTATGTGATGGATGGCCAGAAGCGCTACCGTTTCACTGTCACCTGGGGGCAGGAAACCGATACGGATGACAGCGAGGGCAAGGTTGTGCGCGAGAGCGCCCTGCGTCCGACCCGCGAGGCCATCATGGCGCTCCTGCCGCGCTATACCGGCACCATCGAGCAGGTGCCGCCGCAATTCTCCGCCATCAAAATCCAGGGCGAGCGTGCCTATGATCTGGCGCGCGAGGGGGAAAGCGTCACTCTCGTCGCCCGCCAGGTCAATGTCTATGAGCTGACGCTCGCCGACATGCCCGATGATGACCATGCCGTGTTTGAATGCGAATGCGGCAAGGGCACCTATGTACGATCCCTGGCGCGCGATATCGGGCGTGATCTCGGCTGCCTTGGCCATGTGTCGACGCTGCGGCGTACGCAGGTCGGCGATTTTCGTGCCGACGAGGCCGTCAGCCTCGAAGCAATCCTTGCCCTGCGCGAGCATCCCGAGGCGGCAGCACAGCTCCGCACCATTCTTCACCCTATCGCCGGCGCCCTTGCCGATCTGCCGCATATCGCCATTGATCGTCATGCCGCAGAGCGTCTGCGCCGTGGGCAGGCAGCGCTGCTGCGGGGACGAGACGCGCCGATCATCGAGGGTGAGGCCTATGCGACCTGCCATGGCGAGCTGATTGCCATCGGCACCGTGGAAGCCGGTATGTTTCAGCCATCCCGTGTGTT
This sequence comes from Raskinella chloraquaticus (SeqCode), assembly GCF_021731865.1. NCBI lineage: Bacteria > Pseudomonadati > Pseudomonadota > Alphaproteobacteria > Hyphomicrobiales > Phreatobacteraceae > Raskinella (SeqCode) > Raskinella chloraquaticus (SeqCode). Next base: position 40,784 of record NZ_JAKFWN010000015.1, read on the forward strand.
CAGGTCCGGTGGCATCATCACATCCTGACGTCGTTTCAGGCCCCTTGCGCCTGACAGTTCTCTTCCCCATATGGCGATCTATAGCACAAGGCGGATGCCGAAATCGGGTCCGCCGGTTTGAAGTCGCTTCAAGGAGGGCTTCGTCATGGCACGTCAACCGCAATTTTCCTCGCCTCTCCTGCTTGGATTCGAGGACATGGAGCGCCTGCTTGAGCGCGCCGCCAAAAGCCAGAGCGATGGCTACCCGCCCTATAATATCGAACGCGTGAACGAGGACCGCGGGACGGCGCTGCGCATCACGCTGGCGGTGGCCGGTTTCAGCCGCGATGAGCTCGAAATCACCGTCGAGGAGCGCCAGCTGATGGTACGCGGCCGCCAGAGCGACGATATGTCCGACCGGCTGTTTCTCCATCGTGGCATCGCCACCCGTCAGTTCCAGCGCACGTTCGTTATGGCGGAGGGCATCGAGGTGACCGAGGCCCGGCTTGAGAACGGGCTGCTTTCCATCGATTTGCTGCGCCCCGAACCGCAGCGCCTGACGCGGCGCGTCGACATCATCGCAAAGGATTAACTTCTTGAGCGCAGCATTGCTGTCTCAGGATCGTTGAGGAGGGTACCATGCCCCGTAATATTGTCAGTACCGATCCGTCTTTTGCCACCCTTGGCGAGGGCAGATTGGCCTATGTCCGCACACTGTTGGCCGAAGAGGTACCGAACCTCTTCCCGCAAGCGCCGCGTCTCCAGCCCGGTCTGCGCCTGTTCGCGCTCTTCAGCGCCGATGGCACGCCGATCATGCTGACCGACACGCGGGAAGCTGCATTGGCCAATGCCTGGCAGCATGATCTGGTGACGCTGAGCCTCCACTGAACGCAAGGCGCGCGGAACTCAGCGCGGCGCCCGCTTGCCCAGAATACGCTGCAGGGTGCGCCGGTGCATGCCAAGCCTGCGGGCGGTTTCCGACACGTTGCGCTCGCACAGTTCGTAGACGCGCTGGATGTGTTCCCAGCGTACGCGATCAGCTGACATGGGGTTGGCGGGGGGTTCAGGCCGCGAGCCTGCCTCGCTGACAAGCGCGCTCATTACTTCGTCGGCATCCGCTGGTTTTGCCAGATAATCCATGGCTCCGAGCTTCACGGCGGTAACGGCGGTGGCGATATTGCCGTAGCCGGTCAGCACGATGGCGCGCGCATCCGCCCGCTCCGCCTTCAGCCGGCGCACCACATCAAGCCCATTGCCGTCACCAAGTCGCAGGTCAACCACAGCGAATGCGGGCGGGGATTTCGCCACATGCGCTACCCCTTCGGCGACGCTTTCAACAGCACAGACATCAAAGCCGCGCGTTGACATGGCACTGCTCAGACGCTGAAGAAACGCCCGATCATCATCGACGATCAGCAGGCTTCTATCCTTGTGCATATCAAGTGACATGGTGCGTTCCTGTGTCGTATGGACCTTCAAAAGGGTGGTTTGGCTGCAAAAAGAGCAAAAAATGAAACAAAAAGGCGCGCAAAGATTAAACAGATCAGGCTCGGAAACACCCGACGGCGTCATAAGTGTATTCCATTACGCTTCATTTTGGGCAGTGGATTGCCTGGGACGGTAAATTTATTTTCACGCGTTGGCATAGGTCGACGTGATCTCGTCTTTTTCGAAATCGGCCCTCATCCAGTCGATCTTCAACTGCGCCCCGTGGTCAGGTGGCGGTCGATTGGCCAGCGCAATGCGCCCGCCGCTTCGCTCGAGGAGCCGTTTGGCAATGAAGAATCCGAGGCCCAGCCCTCCGCTGTCTTGGCTTCGCCCCGAAACGTACGGCTCACCAAGGCGCGTCATGATATCAGCGCGAATGCCGGGACCATCGTCGATAATCAGCACCGATATCTGGCGCTCGCTCCAGCGTGCATCGATGCGAACGGTGTCGTGTGCAAAGTCGATGGCATTTTCGATGAGATTGCCGAGACCATAAAGGATGGCCGGGTCGCGCCTGCCGACAGGCTCCGGCCCGCTTCCCCTGCATTCAACGGTGACCTGAACGCCGAAATGGCGATGCGGTTCGACGATATTCTCAAGAAGATGGGAGAGCGTCAGGCGATGAAAGGGCTCGTTATCCGACGCTCCCAGTGACGTCAGCTTGCTCATGATATCGCGGCACCGCAAGATTTGCTCGCGCAACAGGGCTATGTCCTCGCCATGGTCGGCTTTGAGCGCCGGATCGCCTTCCAGATCCTTGGCTATGAGGGCGATGGTCGCAAGCGGTGTCCCCAGCTCGTGTGCTGCTGCTGCGGCAAGGCCGTCGAGCTGTGACAGATGCTGTTCGTGGACCAGCGCCAGCTCGGTCGCGGTCAACGCGTCCGACAATTGCTGGCTCTCGCGGGCAATGCGAGACACGTGAAGCCCCATGAAGACCATCGAGGCGGCAAGTGAAAACCAGGCGCCGAGAACAAACAGCGTCGCTGGCCGGTAAACTTCCCCCGGCGACCATGGCAGCGGCAGGTGCCATATGCCGATCACTGCAGCGGCCACAAGCGTCAGGCACCCGAGGAGCAGGGTCTGTGCCGGATGCAGGCTGGAGGCCGAGACCATCACCGGCACGAGGAACAGGAAGGCGAAAGGATTGCCAAGCCCGCCAGTGAGATAGAGCAGGGCTGCCAGCTGGGCGATGTCGAAGCCTAGATAGGCAAGGGCCATGCGACCGCTCAGACGCATCGTTGCCGGAAAAACGTAGCGTGACGCCAGATTGGCCGCGACCAGCGCAAGGATGACGGCAAAACAGGGCAGCAATGGCAGGGTGAAGCCGAATCCGTAGCGAACAAGGAGGATGGACGCAGTCTGTCCCGCGACCGCCAGCCAGCGCAGCCGCACCAGCGTATCAAGGCGCAATCGTCCCATGTTGGAGACAGCAAGCGGTGGTAAGTGCGGTAACGTGAACATCGCCTATCTCCGAATTTGCCGCTATGCGAGACTGGACGGGTTGATCGGTGTCGCCATCGCTGCCGACCCTGCTTATAACCCAAAGCTCAGAACCGTGCCGAGGCCTCCCTTGTCCGCATCTCCTCCTGTCGTTCCAGGCGATCACGTCTTTCTTGTCGATGGTTCATCCTTCGTCTTCCGCGCCTATTTCCAGTCGATCAATCAGGATCAACGGTATAATCGCCGCTCCGACGGATTGCCGACGGGCGCCGTCCGCCTGTTCTGCAACAAGCTTCTTCAATTCGTTCGCGATGGCGCGCTTGGCATCAGGCCAACCCACCTGGCGATCATCTTCGATAAATCGGAAGCTTCCTTCCGCAAGGAGCTTTATCCGCTGTACAAAGCCCATCGCCCGGACCCGCCTGACGATCTGGTGCCGCAATTCCCGCTGATGCGCAGCGCTGTGCGCGCCTTTGGCCTCGTTCCTGTCGAGCAGATACGCTACGAGGCGGATGATCTGATCGCCACCTACGCCCGGCAGGCTCGCGAAGCGGGTGCTGATGTGCTGATCATCTCCGCCGACAAGGATCTGATGCAGCTCATCGGCCCGAAAGTGGCGATGTATGATCCAGCCTCGGGCGAGCCGCAGCGCGGCAAGGGATTTCGTGCCGAGCGGCGCATCGGCGTCGATGAGGTGAAGGATTATTTCGGCGTGCCGCCGGAGCGCGTCGTCGATGTGCAGGCACTCGCCGGGGACGCCACCGACAACGTGCCGGGCGCACCGGGCATCGGCATCAAGACGGCAGCCCAGCTCATCACCGAATATGGTGACCTCGAGGCATTGCTGGCACGTGCCGGCGAGATCAAACAGCCCAAGCGCCGCGAAACATTGACCGACCCGCACGTGGTCGAGAAAGTACGCCTGTCCCGCCAGCTTGTTCATCTGGTCGATGACGTGGAAACCGAAGTGCCGCTTGGCGATCTGCGGCTGGTCGATCCTGATCCGCGCCCGCTGATTGCGTTTCTCAAAGGGCTTGAATTCACCACCATCACCAAGCGTGTGGCGGAACTCTACGACGCTGACGCGACCCTCATTGACGCGGATGCAGGAACACTCGCCCTGGTGCCGCCGGCCGCAAGCACATCTGTTGCAGCAGCAACGCCCGCACCCGCGTCTGCCGGTCTCGATGGCGCCAGCCCCGCCACCCTTGCAGCAAAGCGTCGGACAGAAGCCGCCGGCGCCAGCGTCGATCTTGACCGCTATGAGATGGTCAGCACTCTGGAGCGGCTGGATCACTGGATTGGGGTGGCGATGCGCTCCGGCGTCCTCTGTGTTGATACGGAGACGAACGCCCTCGATGCGGTGGGCGCTGATATCGTCGGCCTGTCACTGGCGACCGACACCAACGAAGCCTGCTATGTGCCGCTGGCGCATCGCGGCGGCGATGGTCTTTTCGGCGGTGGCAGGATCGAGGGCCAGCTTGCGGCCGAATTGGTGATGGAGCGATTGAAGCCGCTGCTGGAACACCCAGGCGTTCTGAAGATCGGCCAGAACATCAAATACGACCTCAACGTGTTCGCCCGTTGGGGTATAACCTTGGCGCCCATCGATGACACGATGCTGCTTTCCTACGCGCTTGATGCCGGGCGTGGCGGCCATGGCATGGATGAGCTGAGCGAGACATATCTTGGTCACAAGCCAATAGCCTTCAAGGAGGTGACGGCGGCACAAAAAGGCGCAACGAAGGATTTCTCACTGGTGCCGCTTGCCGAGGCTACGCGCTACGCCGCCGAGGATGCCGACATCACGCTGCGCCTGTGGCGGGTTTTGAAACCGCGCCTGCCGGCCGAAGGCATGACCACGCTCTACGAGACGCTGGAGCGTCCGCTGGTGCCGGTTCTGGCCCGCATGGAAGCACGCGGTATCCTCGTTGATCGCCAGATTCTCTCGCGGCTCTCGGGTGAATTTGCCCAGCGCATGGGGGCCATCGAGGAAGACATCTACAAGGACGCCGGTGAGCGTTTCAATATCGCCTCGCCCAGGCAGCTGGGCGACCTCCTCTTCGGCAAGCTTGGTCTTCCGGGGGCCAAAAAGACGGCCACCGGCCAATGGTCGACGACCGCAAGCGTGCTGGAGGATCTGGCCGCAGAAGGCCATAAGCTGCCGCGCCTCATCGTCGACTGGCGGCAATTGTCAAAGCTGAAATCGACCTACACGGATGCGTTGCCAGGCTTCGTCAACCGCGAGAGCGGACGCGTCCACACCTCTTATTCGCTGGCCGCCACGACGACGGGGCGCCTCTCATCGTCGGAACCCAACCTGCAGAACATTCCCGTGCGCACCGAGGAGGGACGCAAGATCCGCACCGCCTTTATCGCGGCGCCGGGATGGCAGCTGGTATCAGCCGACTATTCGCAGATCGAGCTGCGATTGCTGGCCCACATCGCCGACATTGCGCAATTGAAGGCCGCTTTCGCCAGGGGCATCGATATTCACGCGCTGACGGCGTCCGAAATGTTCGGTGTGCCGGTTGATGGCATGCCCGGCGATATCAGGCGGCGCGCCAAGGCGATCAATTTCGGCATCATCTACGGTATTTCCGCCTTCGGCCTTGCCAATCAGCTGTCCATCGCGCGCGAGGAGGCGGGTGCCTATATCAAGACCTATTTTGAGCGCTTCCCCGGCATACGCGACTACATGGAGGCGACCAAGGCACAGGCGCGCCGCGATGGTTATGTCACCACCATCTTCGGGCGCAAATGCCACCTCCCGGCGATTGCCTCGAAGAACCCCTCCGAGCGTGCCTTCGTCGAGCGCCAGGCGATCAACGCTCCCATCCAGGGCAGCGCGTCCGACATCATCCGCCGCGCCATGATCCGCATGGAGGCGGCACTTGGCAAAGCAGGGCTCGGCGCCCGCATGCTGCTGCAGGTCCATGATGAACTGATCTTCGAAGTGCCGGAAGACGAGGTGCAGGCAACGCTGCCGGTCATCCGTCATGTGATGGAAGGATCAAGCCTGCCGGCGCTCGCGCTTTCCGTGCCGCTGGTGGTTGACGCCCGCGCCGCGCGCAACTGGGAGGAGGCGCATTAGTAGAACATGTCAGATGTCACGCAGCCAGTCTGATCGCCTCCGGCTCGAAGCCAACAACACGCACGCTTTCGCCCTTGCGCAATATGATGGCATGCGCCGCCGGCAGCGCCTGCCAGCGCTGGCGCTCGCGGTCTGTCGGCTCCGAGACGATCAGAAGATCATCGCCCTCCTGGCGGTAATAGACGGTGGGAGCCTTGTCATCGGAGGCCCAGCGGAAGGCAAACAGATTATCGCCATCGGTCATGGCGGCGGCAAAGCGCAGCGGTTCATCAATGCCTGCCTCGCGCATCATCGCTCTCACCAGCGCCAGTGTTTCCGCCATGCCAACCGCCGGACAGGCGCCGGCACCACGCGCCAGCGCGATGAGGAACAGCGCCTCGCTGTCGGTCGTGCCGAAGCGGCTGGCATAGTAGGCATCGGGAATGAGGTTCTCAATCTTCCGGCGCAGCGCCGCATAGCCGCCGATCTGGCCGTTATGCATGAACATCCACGGCCCGCAGGCGAAGGGATGGCAATTGGGGCGGCTGGTTGCAGTGCCGGTCGAGGCACGGACATGGGCAAAAAAAGTCCCGGCGCGGACATGGCGGGCGATGTTGCGCAGATTATCATCCGACCATGCGGGCAGGATTTCGCGGTAAAGACCGGGCTCCGTGCGCTCGCCATACCAGCCAAGCCCAAAGCCATCGCCATTGGTCTCGGTCTTGGCCTGTTCCGCATGAAGCGATTGATGGACCAGGCTGTGGTCGGGTTTTGACACGACATCTTCGAGAAAAACCGGTTGGCCCTTATAGGCAATCCAGCGGCACATGGTTCAACCCCGCGCAACGAACGCAATCCGGCATTTTCATCCTAGAACCTTACCAGAGGCTGAACAGTTCAGCGCCACCAGGCAAGCGCAGCAAGTGCGATCGCTGCGAGTGCCACGAGCCACGGCAGCCGGCTTGGCTCATTGGCAACCGGCGGGGCAAGCGGCGCCTCGCGGCGTGCCAGCCAGTCCTCTGCCGCGCTTTGAACGCGCATGAGAATTTCCGGCGATTCAGAGGCCAGATGGACGAGCTGACGCGCTGTCTCGCCCACCCGTTCCAGGCCCCCGCGCGGACCCAGATGATGCGCCATCCATTCGCGCACGACGGGCTCAGCCGTCTTCCACATATCGAGTTTCGGGTCGAGGGAGCGACCGACACCTTCCACCACGACCATGGTCTTTTGCAGCAAGATCAGCTCAAGCCGCGTGCGCATCTCGAAGACCTGCGTGTATTCGAGAAGCTGCGCCAGCAGGCGGGCCATGGAAATTTCATCCGCCGTCTTCTGATGGATCGGTTCGCCGATCGCCCGCAGCGCCTGTGCAAAGGTGGCAACCGATTGATGGCGTGGCACGTAGCCTGCCTCGAAATGCGCTTGCGCTCCACGCCGGTAATCGCGGGTGATGAAGCTGTAGAGGATGGTGGCCAGAAACCGCCGCTCGCGCTGGTCGAGCCGCCCCATGATGCCGCAATCGACCGCCACCAGGCGCCCGGCTGAATCGACGAAAAGATTACCCTGATGCATGTCGGCGTGGAAAAATCCATCACGCATGGCATGGCGCAGGAAATGCTGGATGACCGCGCGCCCGAGCCCTGGCAGATCATGCCCCTCGCGCCGCAGCCGGTCCGTGTCAGACAGCGGAATGCCGTCGATCCAGTCGGTCGTGAGGACGTTCCTGACGGTACGGTGCCAGTCAACGCCCGGCAGGCGGAAGCCATCGTCATCCCTGGTGTTTTCCGCCAGCTCCGAGAGCGCTGCTGCTTCAAGCCGCAGATCCATTTCAAGCCTCACACTGTCGGCAAGCGTGCGCACCACACCCACCGGATCAAGCCGGCGCGCCGAGGGGACACAGCGTTCGATGAGGTGGGCTGCGGTAAAATAGGCCCTGAGATCACGGTAGAAGCGCGCGCTCACATCCGGCCGCAGCACCTTGACCGCGACATCGCGCCCGTCAGCAAGGCGAACCTTGTGCACCTGGGCAATCGAGGCAGCGGCAACGGCAGGTTGGAGGGTACCAAAAAAATCATCGACATTGCGTGAAAAGGCCGCTTGCAGGATGGTGCGCGCCTGCTCGACGGGGAAGGGTGGCAGGCGGTCCTGTAACCGCTCGAGATCGCGCGCCACGCTCTGGCCGACGACATCGGGACGGGTGGCGAGAAACTGCCCGAGCTTGACATAAGAGGGCCCGAGGCGGGCGAATGCCGCTGACAGCCGGTCGGCACGGCTTTGCTCGCCGATGTCGCCACGCTCGATAGAGCGCGCGACACGGACCGCCAGTCTCACGGGCGGCGGCATGTCATCTTGCGGCACAAAGCGCAGAACGCCTTCGCGCACCATGACAAAGCCGGCGCGTGCCAGGCGAAAGAGATCGATGACAAGACTGACCATCGCCCGGCCTATCCCCTTACAGCCGCCAGCCGGAATGAATGGCAACAATGCCGCCCGACAGCGGCCTGGCGCTGACGCGGGCAAATCCCGCCCCGCCGATCATCGTGGCGAAGCGCTCGGCATCGGGAAAGCGGCGGATCGATTCAACCAGATAGCGATAGGCCGCCTCATCGCCGGCGATCAGGCTGCCGAGACGCGGGATGACGTTGAACGAATAGAGGTCGTAAAGCTTGTCGAGCAGCGGCACATCGACGGTTGAAAATTCGAGGCAGAGAAAGCGCCCGCCCGGCCGCAGCACCCGGTAGAACTCACCGAGCGCCACGTCGATGCGCGGCACGTTGCGGATGCCAAAGGCGATCGTCACCAGATCAAAACAGCGATCGCCAAAGGGCAGGGCCTCGGCATTGGCCTCGCACACCTCGACACGGGCGCCAAGCCCCGCCTTGTCGATACGCTCGCGCCCGACCGCCAGCATGTCGCCATTGATGTCGGAGAGAACGGAGGTAACCTGCGGTCCTCCAGCCGCCAGCAGGCGCAGCACGATGTCGCCGCTGCCGCCCGCCACATCGAGATGGCGGTAGGCGAGGGTGCGTGGCGGCGCAGCCATGGTGACGAAGATATCCTTCCACACGCGGTGGAGCCCCGCTGACATCACGTCGTTCATGATGTCGTAGCGCGCCGCAACCGAGCGGAAGACCTCGTCAACGCGCTGCTGCTTTTCGCTTTCGGGGACATCCTCGAAACCGAAATGGGTGGTGGAGGGCGAAGATTTCTGAGCCATGCGTCCCTTGATAGCCGAGCTTTACTGCAAGCGCCAACCGGGGTATGCGCCGTCACCCTGTTTCTCCCAAGCAAACGAGCATCCCATGACCCCGACACTTGACGTCCTTGGCATCGGTAACGCCATTGTCGACATTCTTGCGCGTACCGAAGAGGACTTCCTGGCAAGCCGCCATCTCGCCAAAGGCTCGATGCAGCTTATCGACGAGACGGCAGCCGAGGCGCTCTATCAGGGCATGGGACCGACGGAGGAGATTTCCGGCGGCTCAGGCGCCAATACGATTGCCGGCATCGCCTCGCTGGGCGGCAAGGCAGCCTTCATCGGCAAGGTGAAGGAGGATCATCTGGGCGCGCGCTTCATCCATGACATTCGTGCCGCCGGCGTTGCCTTCACCACGCCTCCGGCTAAAGACGGCCCGGCCACCGCCCGCTCCTTCATTCTGGTGACGCCTGATGGCGAGCGCACGATGAACACCTTCCTGGGCGCCTGTCAGGCGCTTGACGAACATGATGTTGATCCCGCGCTCATCGAAGCGGCCAAGATCACCTATCTCGAAGGTTATCTGTGGGACCCGCCGCACGCCAAGGCGGCCTTCCGCAAGGCATCCGCCATCGCCCGCGCCAAAGAGCGCCGGGTGGCATTGACGCTCTCGGATGCGTTCTGCGTCGAGCGCTACCGCGAGGAATTCCTCGATCTGTTGCGCTCAGGCGCGGTTGATACGCTGTTTGCCAATGAGCACGAGTTGAAAGCGCTCTATACGACCGCCGATTTCAACACCGCCTTGGAAGCCTTGCGCAAAGACGCCAAACTGGCTGCCGTCACCCGCTCGGAAAAGGGCTGTGTCATCATCGAGGGCATGACGACGGTTGAGGTGCCGGCAGCGCCGGTGGAGCAGGTGGTGGACACAACCGGGGCTGGCGATCTCTTTGCCGCCGGCTTCCTCTACGGCCTTGCCCACGACCTTGGCCATCGCCGCTCGGGCGAGCTGGGCGGCCTTGCCGCCGCCGAAGTGATCTCCCATCTGGGCGCGAGGCCCTTGGTCAGCTTGAAGGATATCGCCAAGGCGAACCGGCTGCTGTGAGGGGCGAACCTGCTGGCGCCATGCTGTTGCTGAAAAATGGCGCGCCCGAAAGGAGCAGGGCCATATCTCTTGTGAAGAGATGGAAGCTACGCGGTACAGGCGGGTGTTTCGAGCTTTATCGTGCGCAATCTTTTGCGGCATCGGAACATCACGACAGCGGCGCGTCAAGCAAACTTCGACGCAAGCCCTGTGAACCAAGTATTCAACACAGTTGGCGATATGCTGACGGCCACGCTCGAAGGGCAGGCGGGGACAACCATCGTGCCCCTTGCGCGCGGATTGGAGACAAGTTAGCTGCGCCCATGCACGAATTGACGTAGTAACAAAAATCTTGTGTCGTTACTATTTTTGTAGTAACGATAATCATGAAAATCGAAGTCGATCCAGCCAAACGCCAAGCCGTTGTGGAACATCGCGGCTTGGATATGGCGCGGGCCGGAACGATTTTCGACGGCAACACCCTCACCATCGAGGATGACAGGGCGGATTATGGCGAACCGCGCTTCATCACGATTGGTAGGCTCGATGGGCGAATGGTTGTGCTGGTGTGGACGCCTCGGGCGAATGCACGCCGGATCATTTCAATGAGGAAGGCCAATGACCGCGAACAGAAAGCCTATGGACGTCGGCTGGATTGCCCCTGATGACGCCCCGGACATGAGCGCCCCGGAATGGGTAGCGAAGCTCGACAGGACGGAAGTGAGGCGCGGGCGCCCCAAGGCCGAAGCGCCCAAGGTTTCTACCACGCTGCGACTTGACGCGGACATTATCGAGCGTTTCCGGGCCGATGGTCCGGGCTGGCAATCGCGCATCAATGCGGCCCTGCGGGATTGGCTTAAAGCGGGATGACAAGCCTGACGGAATGACGCCTTGGACGGTGAGGCTTTGACGCGCTCAATGATGGTCTCGATACGCAATTGCGAGGCTGCACAATTGCGAAATGGATCGGCGGCGCTGAGCGGGTGCGGCACGATATCTATCCCTCGGCAGGGCAGGCGCTAGATGCGCTCTCGATGCTGGCGCGGCAAAAGGAACGGCGAGGGTATTGACCGAACCTCCCAGCTCTTCACCATAGTGCCGAACGCGTGCCCTGACATTTAAAAGCGCGCCTAACATTAACTCGATCGACTAGGGACGGTCGGCGCCCGGATGACTGGCGAAGAGATGCGGCAATTTCTCACCGATTTTGCCGGTCTGCAAGACCTGCTTGCCCGGCTCGAAGCAGCCAAGCTCTATGTGCTCGTGGCTGCCGAATACTGAAGGCGCACGCTCGACCCTAATCGCTCGAAAGCCATGCGGTTGCCGTCACGGGAATGGCATGTTGCTCTAGAAAATGAAGGATATCGTCATAGGGATTTTGATCTCCTGCAAAATGATTTGCAAGCACGTCCAGCACGCTCGCATCAGCAGGAACGGCGAAAGAAGATCGTGCGTCTTTCGTTAAAGCCGCAAGCAAGAGAGGCACGTGCGCCGCCAGAATGGTGTAATGCCATTCATTATCCGCATTGCCAGAGATGATGACGAGATCGCTATGATCTTGAAGTGTGGCATCGGTCTGCCAGAACGGTATAGCGTTTTGAAAAAGAATAACCCGGCCCATCGACTGGTTATCTCCACGTTTATAATTCTGTTTTGCTATATAAATATTATTATAGTGTTGTCTTTGTTGCATATCAATCAATAAAATACTTAGTGTTACAAATTATTGGTTGCCGTGGAATAAGATTTATGAACGCAGAAGCGATACGGATTCCATCGCAGTGATGAGCCCCTATCGCGCTCCGGCGTGATTCAAACCCTTTTTTGATGGCTTGTCGATCGGCCGCTACGATCTGACGAAGAAGGAATGGCAGGTGATCAGGCATCACCTGCCAAACAAGCTGCGGGTGTGCCGCGCGCAACCTCGCTCGTGCTATATCCCGCTTCAACAGACTTGCCGAGTAACGGGTCGACCACGCTTATCTGCACTGACGTTGCGCCAAAAATTACCGGATCTTAATCGGGGTTCGCTCGGGTACGACAAGCTGGACCAGTAAGTCATTGATTTTGTGAACATGAAAAAACTAAATGGCGCGCCAATTAGTTGAAATTGTGAATTTTTTTGTTGCCGACATAGACTCTAACAATAGCCAGATATCAAGAACGTTCAAAGAACATTGCTCTATGCAAGAGTCACAGCATGGGGTATTATTTGGAATGACAACAATTGAGACTAAGGGCTGCAGATAATGTCGTCACTGCCGTACGTGACTTCGCCAGGCAATATCATCAAGGCGCTCGATGAGATAAAGAAGGCGGCTGTGCCTGAGCGCGTAAGTCAAGATTTTGTTAAAACAATTCTGAAGATACCTGGTGGCTCGGGTGATCAAATGACTTCGTTTCTGAAGAAATTGAACCTAACAAATTCCGATGGTTCGCCGAATGATAGGTATCGTAAGTTTAGAAATCCTGTTCAATCGGGAAGTGCAATTGCCGAATCAATAAAGTATGCATATGCACCTTTATATAATCGCAACGAATTTATGCATCAACTCAATAAAAACGCTCTTGTTAGTTTGGTTGTTGAGGAGACAGGGCAAGCACATGACTCTAATCCAGTGAAATTGATCGTAAGCTGCATTAAAAATCTAAAGTCTTTTGCAAATTTTGATGCCGCGTTGGTAGAACCAGAATCCAACAAGCGGATGACGAGTCCTCCCGCGCTAGCAAGCGATCATTCAAATCAGCCATCGATACAAGAATTCGGTTTGAACCTCGGCTACACAATCAATTTAAATCTTCCAGCTACGTCATATCCGGCGGTCTTTGATGCAATTTTCAAGAGTTTGAAGCAAAATTTGTTGCGAAAAGACGATGCCTAAACGACCAGATGGGATTATCCGAGCATTTGGAATGTCCGGATTGCAGATCGTCAGCAATCTATCTCAAGTTGAGAAGGAATTCTCGATAAATCTTGGGCATTTAGCAGATGGACCTAAGAATAGAAAGGCGACAGAGTACGAGCAATTTGAGGTAAATCTTCGCAATGAAGCGGCAAGAATGTCCGAATTCTATGAAGTTTTTTATTGTCTTGAGAATTCTATTCGTAAGTTAGTCGCCGATATGCTTATTGAGGCCGAAGGAGCAGATTGGTGGAATAGCAAGCGCGTCGATGAAAAGAGAATAAAAGAGCCTTCGGAAGCAAGAAAAAAGAAAGAAGTAGACAGCGGTATCACACCGCGCTCTGATCAACTGATTGATTACACTACTTTTGGGGAACTATCACAAATTATTACAGATAATTGGGATCTTTTTGAACCAATATTTCAATCGAAAACAGCTGTTAGTAATGTATCAAACCAATTGAATTTATTAAGAGGGCCGATTGCTCACTGTAACCCGACAGACGAGTTGGAACAAGAACGGCTCAACCTCGCGGTACGAACTTGGTTCAAAATCATGTCCTGAACTGCTACACGAATTTCAGTGTGTCCCGGGGATGCAACGGGGGCTCAGCCCCCTTGCCATGATAGGCGCGGTAGTACCACGCACATCTTGCCTTCTGTGCCACAGCCTGCAGACGCCTGTGCGCCTTGGATGGATTTGTGAATCTGACGCCAGAGCCAAAACAGCCTTTGGGCTACTGGCCGATCCACCAGCGATCACGGCTTACGAGAAGAAAATCGCCGATCTTGAAATCCGCAGGCTTCTGATCGCGGAAATGCTCGAGAATTAGAGCAAGCCGCAATATGCCTTTGACGATTTGTTCCAACGCGCCATGGAATTCCTCTCAAGTCCTTGGAATTTATGGCAAAGTGGACAGCTTCAGTACCGCCGTCCGGTGCTCCGATTGGCCTTCGCCGAGCGTGTGCCGTATCGTCGGTGTGAAGGGTTTTCCAACGTCAAAACAGCATTGCCGTTCAACGTCTTAAGTCGGTTATCCATGGGTGGAAATAAGATGGCGCGCCCGAAAGGCGTGCACAGATTGAATGAATTCAATGCGCTATAGATGATCCGTGTCGCACCTTGCAACACAAAAAATCAAGGCTTTTCGCCGCGATTGTCGCACCTAAAACACAAAAAGCCCCGCCCCGGCGCAGTGGCCAGGACGGGGCGGAAGAGATGTCACCCGAAAAGCGCGGGCTGGAGTAGCGGCCGAAGCGGCAACCCATGGGCTGTGATGATCAGTTCGCGGACAGTCTTCGCCGCTCCGCCGTCACACGCCGGCTGAAGGCGCGGCTTGACCAGAATGCGTGCAGTGTTGCGGCGTTCGGTCAGAAAAAAGCGATCTGATTCGCTGGACATCGCTTTCAAGCCCCCGGATCAGATCGCCCATGGCTACATGGGGCGGCCTGTCATCATTGAGTTTCTGCGCAAGGCTGGCATCGAGGAGAATACCTGCGCAAGCCAGAATGGATGCCAGATGCGGGACACCGGTTTGCGGGTCAAGCTCCTCGCCGTTCCACCAGCTTTCGAGGTGGCGTTCCAGCGCTGCCTTGTAAATGGAGGCGCGCACGCCGGACACACGCCAGTTGTAGGCACCATATTTCGCCGCACCTTCCGCAAATGCGAGGGCGGCGAAAACCTTGAGAGAGGCAGGCACGAGATCGAGCGGCAACTTGTGGACAGCCGCACCATCCTTCGGATTTGTCGGTTTCACATCACTCATGCGGCGCGCCCTTTGTAGATCGATCCCTCGGAGGGATCACCAACCTGAATTTTCCAGCGCCGCGCGATTCCCCGCCGCGGATGGACGGTCAGCATCCATTGCGAGGCCGGGTGCGAGCGCATGCGGCCCGACCGTGAATATTCCGATGGCCCCGCCAGCGTGCCGTTAACGAACCCCTGTTCGAGTTCGAGCGGCGTGTGGAAGTGACCGATGATGACGGCATCGACGATCTCGCCCTCGGCAGCATAATCCTGAATGATGCGCTGCATTCCGCGCGCCGCCGTCGCCGCTGGACCGATGAACCCTGCACCGCCGCGCGAACCGATCCGGTCGCCATGGGTGAACAGGATGTTCCAGCCGTGAATCCGCACAAGCGCGTCACCGCTCGCCGGCGCGGAGAAACTGACGCGCCGCTCGCCCTTCGCGGCGAACCAGCTCTCGACAGCCCATGCGGTCAACGTGTCATAGGAGTTGAGAGCGAACGCCTTCGCCTCCGGCTTTTTCGTCACCCGACCATGATTGCCCGGCACCGACAGCACGCGGATATCGCATTTGAAGGACCTGAGCAGCAAGTTGATGCCGCTGACCAGCGCCTCCGACAATTCGCGCACCGCCGGAATGGCGAGGAGATCGTTGGTTTTTGCCAGTTCCTCGTGAATTTCGCCCGAGATCAGATCGCCGAGCAGCACCACATAAACCACTGAGGGCGGAGGCCCCGACCAATGAACGGTCGCCAGCTTCACAACCGCCTGGAAATAGCGCTTGAGGCGCTCTTTCGCGATGAGGCGATTGTAGCTGTTCCGACCGCCCATCTGCGCAAGATCGATGACCTCGCCCATATGCACATCCGAGATCGGGAGAATGACGGCCTCGGACGTGGAACCAGCACGCTCACGTCTGGGGCTCCAATCCTCCGGGGTCGGAGGATCTTCTGCCAAACCAAACACGGCCGCGCGAAGGGATTGATCCGTGACTGCGCGACGCTCGGCCTCAGCCAGACGTGCGGTCTGTCGCGCAACCGTGTCCTTCAGACGGCGGACCTCGATTGGATCGGCCGGAACCTCCGGCACAGATGCAGCGCCTTTTGTGGGCGCCACGGAAGCCCCCGCGAGCGCGCGGGCTTCCCGCCTGGCGGTACGCGGGTCCATGCCGAGGCGGCGGGCGGCATAGGTGGGGTTAACGCCCTCGCGCAAAAGAGCGCGCAGCACAAACCGCTCGTCGTCCGTCAGATGTTTCCCCGGGATTCTCACCGGCCAAACACCCTGCCGTTGCTTTCCATCAGATACCCCTCGATGCGCTTCAGCTGCTCCGCCATCCGCTCTTGAATAACCAGCACTCTGACAAGCGCATCGCGATCGGCAGGCGCGGTCGCGGTGACGCGCTCCAGCATGTCAAGGCGGGATTTGTGGCCATTCAGTTCCATGTTGATGCCAAGATAGATCGATGCGAGGGCCGCCAGAACGCCGGCAACCCCGCCGATGCCAAAACGCCGCCCGATGATGAAATAGCTGCCATCGGCTAATTGTTCTTTGGTCACTTCGTTGTCTCCACAAGGGCGTTATGGCGGGCGGCGCAGGCTTTCAGGGAGGCTCGATCGCGCGCCCATAACGGCACGATATCGCCAGCCGAAAGGGTACGATCAGGAAGCCTGACGGGCGGATTGCACGGCATGGCGAGAGATGGCGGAATGGCCGGCTTCACATAGCGTGTCTCAATGACCGGCA
>NZ_JAKFWN010000002.1:0-57423 GCF_021731865.1 Raskinella chloraquaticus (SeqCode)
CTCCGCCAATACGCAGAAGTTTGCTACGATGCTTTCTGCCACGAAAGTGTTCGTTGAAAGCGCCCGAAGCTTTGCGCTTTACCTCTCGAACCAGACGGTTCGCAATTCCATGCGAAGCCTGGTGCATCCATGGTCTGACAGATCGTCAGCGTTTGGTGTGCACGGTTCGACGGCGGGATAGCTCGCGGTATAACGCCTCACGTGTGACGCTAAGCTCAGCTGCCACGTCTTGCCAGCGGCCTTTATCTGGCATTTGATTCCCTTCCGCGAGCCAAGCGCTCAGACGGTCCGCAACCCGTGGCAGAGAGCGGATTTCGGCCCTGAGGCGCGCCGCCTGAACCGCCCGCGCAAGATTTCTCGCCCAGCTGTCTGCCATATCGGGGTTCGACTTCAGCCGCTTCTTGAAAACGTGGCGTGACAGAACTGCCGCCCTACAAGGCCCGCCCGCCACTGCATCGCAGTGGTAGACTTCGGACCAAGCCGACGCTTCGGCGAGGATCTGCCCCGAGCCGGCACGCTGGAGGATCATCTTCTGACCGTGGCCCGTGTGACGCACAAGCTCAGCTTGCCCGGCGCGTAGCAGGAACATCGACACCACCGCGTCTCCGGCGCGGAACAAGGACTCACCGGCGGCAAAATCGCGCGAGGCAGCATCGGCAAAGATTGGCTTAAAAGATTCAGACATGATTGTAATCATATGCGGCTCGACCCGCACATGCGAGGGGGACAAACCCTGCCTGAGGAGTGTCGCTATGATCCGCCTTGTTCTCGCTCTTTGCGCCATGGTCATTCCCATAGGAGCAGCAGCCCAGCATCACGGTCACTCTCCGTACGCTGGCAGGGAGAGTCGCGAGATCAAGAGCTTGTCCGAAGCCGATCTCGACGACCTGCGCGCCGGCCGCGGTTGGGGCCTTGCCCTTGCCGCCGAACTGAATGGCGTGCCGGGGCCAGCGCATCTTTTGGAGTTGAAGGAGCAGATCGGCCTAACACCAGCACAGGTGACGACGCTGGAAGCGTTGTTCGCGCGGATGAAAGCCGAGGCACAGGAGGCGGGCAGGCGCTTCATTGCAGCTGAAGCCGCGATCGAGGACGCTTTTCGCGGGAGAAGCCTGACCCCGGAGCATCTGCGCCACCTGATCGGCGACGCGGCCGAAGCCCGCGCGCAGCTGCGCTTCGTCCATCTGACGCGGCATCTCGATACGCTACCCGTGCTAACTGCTGAACAGATCGCCCGCTACAACGACTTGCGGGGCTATAAAGCGGGCGACCCGTGTTCGAATGTGCCTGCGGGACATGACGCAGAGATGTGGCGCCGCCATAACAACTGTAGATGATTGGGGATTGGCGAAGCGCGTTGGGCGTAAAGGTACGCATACGAGGAAATGCTTGGATTTAGCAGTGCTTTGTTCACGCGATCCCAGCGTTCGCGCTCAGAGAGTTGCTGGGTGATCCCTCCCTCTCCGCCATTCACTCCTGTAAACTATTGTTTTGTATGGAATAATTGAGGCGCGCGCTTTGGCGCCCTACATTCCGCCCCACATTTGATCCCGGCATACCCCGGAACGCTTCGGCGCTTGTCAGTAGGATGATCTGGGCTTCAGTGCTCGTTGTCGCCGCTTGATGGCAGACGCTTGCGCGATTTCTTCGCCCCTATCGGAGATAAATAGAAGGCCTCGCCAGAGAGAGTTCGCTTTCCTCGGAGCCGCCTTCGCACCCAGCGAAGGCGGCGAGGAGGGAAGCGGACGAACGGGCTTTCCTTGGTGGGCAAGAGCAGTTGTTCTCATCGGTACTTTTCGCCCTGCTCTTGGCAGTGCGCGCGCACCCCAGCAACCCAAGCGTCGTACCAGACCCATGTCCCTTTGTAGTCGCCAGCACAGCCGAAATTTTTCGCCGCGCTCTTGGCGTCCAGCGCCTGCCACAGTTCGGTGTGGTGGTTGATCTTGAAGTTGGGGAAGCCCTCACCGTTCATCATTTCAACGACTTGTGTAGGTGTATAGCGCTTCTTCTCAACTTCCTTCAGCAGAACTCGGTTGATCTCTTTCGCCTCCTCTGAGTCGGCTTTCAAAAACTCTACGGCCAAATCTGCATTGGAAGCCCGGTTCCCCACTTTCGGAACAAATGCCACCCGGTAGGCGAATTGCGGGTCAGCCTGCTCGGCTGGGCTTAGGCTATTGTGAAAAGTCTCCATCATCGTGCTGATGTTTGGCGGCAGAGAACTCGCCTTCTTTAATACGGCGCGTTGGTCCGAACTGAATGTTACGAATTGGAGTGCGATCGGCAATCGCCGTTCAAGCCCATACTGAGCGCCGAATAGTGACTTGATGGCCTCGTTGAAGTTGATGCAGCAGGCTTGCAATTTGGCGCTCACCGCATCGTCAAGGCGGCTCGTTGAGCGATGCTCGATCTCGTGTCTCAGCTCAATCAAGAAGTCGAGATTCTTTATTGCACCGGCTGGGATAGGGCACTGCGCATGACGCAAGCATTTGCCAAGCTCCCAATAACAATTCTCGCCTTGCTTGGTCTTCTGCACCGTTCCGCCTGCCTTGACGTGGCGGTAGTCGATGCCTTCGCGCCGAAACCACGCGTGCAGCAGATAGGTCCATGCGATGATGCTCGTCACAATGAAAAGCTCGGCGCGGAATGTTAGACCTGCGCCGTTGAAAATGTGAACGGCTGCGATCATCGCTTCTCGCGCCTTGATGAGCAATTCGTCTCCACGAATACTCAGGCCAGTCTGAGGGTCGATGTCCGGCCATATCGCCAAAAAATCGGCAAGGGCTTCTGCTGAAGCGGCCTTAACAGCAGCGTGTTTCTGCCCTCTTCTGATTTCACCGATTGCCCTGTGATTGATCGAGCGCGTCGGGCGAGTAAAATATGCTAGAATGTCCTGATCGTTTGGCCAGTCGCCCTTGGCAACCATAGCCTTTATCAAGGCGACTTCCCATTTCTCCAGACTGTTCCCGCGCTTGCGTACCGGCATTTATCCCCTTTTCCCACTTTTGAACCGAAAAGCTGTCGCCGGGAGGAGCAACCTATCCCTTCTGTTGCGAAGCAACCGCTGACAACGCCACTACCCATGACTTCAAATTCTGCGATGCCAATTTTCCGTCCCTTAGTTCTTTTTCACTATGCGCGACGTAGGTGTTCCTGAAGTCATTGACGGCGGCAACTTTGTCGAACAGCGCCCGCTTGCAGCCTCTCGAGGGTGACCGGCTCGTGCCTCTCCAGCTTGACGATCGCGTCGATGCGGCTGGCGCGCTCCTCTTGTGGCATGCCTTAACTCAGCTTTTGGGTTCCCGACAATGTTCCTTTCACATCGACGGCGCGGGTCAGGTTGACCCTCGCCGACAACTCCGCGGCCGTTTCCACACGTTCGCTGTAGCGATCGGTCAGGTGATCCGAGACATCGCGGGTGAGAAGCGTGAATTTGACCAGTTCCTCCATCACATCGACGACGCGATCGTAATAGGCGGATGGTTTCATGCGTCCGGCGTCGTCAAATTCTTGAAAGGCTTTGGCGACAGATGACTGGTTAGGGATGGTCACCATGCGCATCCAGCGGCCGAGAATGCGCATCTGATTGACCGCGTTAAAGGATTGTGAGCCGCCGCTGACCTGCATGAGCGCGAGCGTCTTGCCTTGTGTCGGCCTTGTCGCGCCAGAGTTAAGGGGTATCCAGTCGATCTGGGCTTTCAGGATTGCGCTCATCGCGCCGTGGCGCTCGGGCGAAGTCCAGACCTGGCCTTCCGACCAGGCCACCAGTTCCAGGAGGTCTTGCACTCGCGGGTGATCGTCAGGCGCATCATCGGGCAACGGAAGCCCGCTCGGATTAAAGATGCGCGGCTCGGCTCCGAGGTGTTCAAGAAGGCGCGCGGCCTCTTGCGTCAGGAGGCGGCTGTAAGATCGCGACCTTACAGAGCCGTAGAGCAGCAAAATGCGAGGTTTATGCAATGATTGCAGCGGTTTTCGTCGTGCGCTTGTATCGGGCGTTGGCAATGCCTCGCTGAGAATGTTGGGCAGGGTAAGTTCGAGGTCAGACAACGCGTTCGCCTTTCTGGTCTGTGACGATCTCGCCGTCTTCTTTCGTGAACACTCCGATGTTCGGATTGGGCAGAATGTCGAGCACCGCTTCGGACGGCCTGCAAAGCTTTGCTCCAATCGGCGTGACGACAATTGGACGATTGATAAGAATCGGGTTTCCAAGCATGGCGTCTATGAGTTCGTCATCGCTCCACTTGGGATCGCCGAGACCCAGCTCATCGTAAGGGGTCCCCTTTTGGCGCAGAAGATCGCGCGGGGTGATGTTCATGGCGCGGATCAGACCAATCAGATCTTCTCGGCTTGGCGGCGTCTTCAGATATTCGACAATCTGCGGCTCTTCACCGCTTTGGCGGATCATGGCCAGCGTGTTGCGGGAAGTGCCACAGGCGGGATTGTGAAATATGGTAATCGTCATTTGCGTTCTCCTGCGGGTTTGCGGAAGCACAATCCGGCCAAGGCCGAGGGTGCCGATAAGCTGGGCCAAAACGAAGAGCGGGACCTTGGCAAGATTGCTGCCTGCAAACGTATCGGAGCCGACGATGGTTGCGCGCAAGGGTGCTGTCGCGATGCCTCAGAGATAAGTCGTGGTGTAAGAGCACAACGCCCCATCAGGCACACGCGGTCGATGTCTTGAAGACCGAGCCGCACAGCTCCCGCTGCCCCTGACAGCAATCCCAGGTCAGATAAGTCAGAAGCTGGTTCATGCCGTTGAACTGCACGGCGTAGCGGATGAACCGCCCATGCCGGGTTGATACGATAAGCCCGGCACGATCTAGCTCCTTGAGGTGGAACGACGCTCCGGTGGGGCTGATCCCGACGGCTGCGGCAATATCCGAAGACGGAACGCCAGATGGCCCTGCCATGACCAAAAGACGGAATATCTTGATGCGATGCTCGTGCGCCAGCGCGCCCAGCATTTCAACGGCGAGATGGTCTTCCATACTGCAATAATACAACAATAATTGTAATATTGCAATTATTTTGTCACATGGCGAACCTCGGACTCGTTCGCACAGGCAGTCGGGGCGGCGTCGTGGTCAGTCGATCAGGCTTCCTGCACAGTGAACCCGGCTCCGCCTGCTTGGCCCGCCCGGCCTGATCATTCCAGGATCGGCCCCTCAGGCCCGCCGTGAAGGCGGGCGCAACTGTCGCACCCCGATACAGGTCCGGCGCCGATACATGACCTTGCTTCCCAACGCCGTTTGGGTGGATAGATAGAGACAGGGCGTTGGCTGAAAGGAAACGGGCTTGCGCGATAACCGCATGAGAGTTGGTGGCAGGCGGCCTTGGTTTGTAAGGTGCGCCAGTGTCCGCTCGAGCCATCGCTGGATGCGGCTGTCAATTGCGCTTCAGGCCGCCCTGCTTGCCGCCTCATGCGCGCAATCACCGCTAACGCGTAGCGGTTCGCTGTCGTCTTACGAGGGGCTTGAGCGCAGCGATGGGGTACTCACCCAGACCAAATTCCGCGTCAGCAAGGAACCCGTTCTCGCCGCCCGCACGGTAAACCTCCTGCCGGTGGTGATTTCCGATGCGGCCCGCAGTTCCGGGTTGAGCGCCGAACAATACGCGCTTGTCAGCAACACCATCAATCGGGCGCTGTGCGCGGGCTTGAGCGAGCGCTTCCGCGTGGTGCTGTCATCCGAGCCGGCCGATCTGACGGTCCAGTCATTCGTCACCGCCCTCAGCCCGACCGATGTAGCAGCCGCAGGCGTCTCCAGCATCGCCAGCATTGGCGGCTCGGTCGCGGGCGCGGTCATCGGCGTGCCGCTGCGCGTTCCCCGCCTGCCGATCGGCCTCGGCGGTCTGTCGGTGGAAGCACAGGCCGTGACGAGCACCAAGCGCCAGCTCGCGGCCATGACCTGGGCGCGCGGCGCTGACGTCATCACCACGCGGGCGCGGGCCTCCGAGGAGGCCGACGCCTATGCGCTTGCCGCCGAGTTCGGCGGGGATTTCTCCTATTTGCTGGTGACGGGCGATGATCCGATCAAGCGCCCCGCTTTGGCGCTTCCCAGTGCAGCGAGCGTTGGTGAATTCCTCGGCTCTGATCCCAAGGAAGCGCTGTGCGGAACCTTCGGCCGCAATCCCGGCATTTCAGGCGTGCTTGGTGGCATTGTCGGCTTGCCGCCGAGCGCGACCGATGCCGGCGCCACCCGGCGATAGAGCAGGGTTGGCCGATCAGTTCGCGGATTTTTGATCGCACCGGCGATTTTTATTAACCATGGCAGGCAAAGCATTAAACCGCGCTGATACCGCGCCCTGATCGAGTTTAGGCGCACTATTTCTCGTCAAAACGCTGCGTTTGGAGCGATTCTGGACGGGCTATCCGACCTGTTTTCATAAAACCGTCGTTTGTTCCCTGACGAAAAAATAGCCCCGATTGCAAAGAGCCGCTTGCTAGCGGCCGGAAGCCGGCCTAATAGCCACAGTCTGGGATATGCTAAGCCCAGGCAAGGTCATGAGGAGACTATTATGGCTACAGGTACGGTTAAGTGGTTTAATTCGCAAAAGGGCTTTGGCTTTATTCAGCCCGATGGCGGTGGACCGGATGTTTTTGTGCATATTTCTGCGGTCGAACGCGCCGGTCTGCCGGGGCTCAATGACGGACAGAAGATTTCATATGAACTTGTTGCGGATCGTCGCACGGGCAAATCTGCGGCGGACCAGCTTGTTGCAGTTCGCTAATATCTAATCTGACCTTGCCGGCTAAAACTATCTTTCAGGGCTGAGACCAATGTCTCGACCCTGGAAGACCTGATATACAAGGCAATCGTCCGCGCGCCGGCTGGCTGAGTTCTGTTCTTTTCGCCAGCCCGCACGCTTCACTTTCATCACGCAATACCCTGCCGCTGCTCGTCACGAGTGGCGTCAGAGTTGCGCTGAACAAGCGCCACGACACCGTCGTGCGAGGCTCGCAAGCGCCGGGCGCTCTTGAGAGCATGCTGCGGAAAAGTGAAAACCGGTTTTTCCGATAACAGCATGTGAAAGCCATAAGACAAGAACAGTCTTCGCTGCCGCTTCAGCGCAATCTGCTCTAGCCGATCTCGCCCTTCAGCGAAGCCGCCATCACCATGGCGATGTCCGTGTCCGACAGACCGTAAAGCGCTCTTGCCATGTCTTCCGAAATGTAACCCAGCGCCAGATCGCGGCGGATGGCGGCTCTGTCGCGGCGTGTCACATCGCCATACCCGGCTCCACCCGGAAAGGCCATGACAACACGTCGGCCGCTCGGCACGAACTGTTTGCCCTTGCCCTTCATCGCCGTCCCGTCATCACGAACGATGGTGGTGGGCGCGCCTGGCGCTCCGCCGCGACGCCCGCGGGCGGGATGGTGGACGCGGTCGAACATCGCCTGAAAATCGAATTCATGTCCCTCGCGCGCGCCGACCTCCATGTATTGGCCAAGGCCGCCGCGAAACTGCCCCGCCCCGCCGCTGTCGGGGCGTAATTCCTTGCGCCAGATGATGACGGGGCCAACCTGTTCGGTGGCCTCGACCGGCATCGTCATCACGCCTGAAGGAAAGGCGGTCGCCGACATGCCGTCAAGCGTCGGGCGGGCACCGGTCCCGCCGGAATTGAAGGTCAGCACTTCGGCCCGCCCCGCCCCCTCCGCCGCCGGCTGATCGCTGCGCGGGCGCAGCGAGAGCTG
This sequence comes from Raskinella chloraquaticus (SeqCode), assembly GCF_021731865.1. Classification (NCBI taxonomy): domain Bacteria; kingdom Pseudomonadati; phylum Pseudomonadota; class Alphaproteobacteria; order Hyphomicrobiales; family Phreatobacteraceae; genus Raskinella (SeqCode); species Raskinella chloraquaticus (SeqCode). Next base: position 7,688 of record NZ_JAKFWN010000002.1, read on the forward strand.
GAAATTGCACAGGCAGCCCGCCCCTTCCGCCGGCACCACTGCGGGCAAAATCTTGTCCAGCGCGTCATAGACCGTATCGGGCACCATATGGCCGATGATGTGGCGCAGCGCGACAGGCGCCGGATGCAGGGCGTTGACGATGGAATGTTCGGGTGCGGTGACATGAAAGGGCGCCAGAGACGCCGTGTTGTTAGGAATATCCGGCGCAATCGCGCATTTCAGCGCATAGCAGGAATAGGCCTTGGTATAGACCAGAGGGACGTTGATCCCCTTCTTGTCAAGGCCGCTGGTGCCCTCCCAGTCGCACAACACATGGTCACCGTTGAACGACACCTTGACGGCCAGAAGGATCGGCCTGTCATACCCATCGATCATCATGCTGCCGCTGGCTTCAGCCCTCGGCAGGGCACCGATGCGCGCCAGCGTCGCTTCACGCGAGTTCGTGAGGATGAATTCGGAAATACCGGTGAGATCAGCCAGCTGGAATTCGGTCATCATATCGCTGAGCCGCCGATGGCCGATATCGTTGCAGGTGGCGAGGGCGTAGATGTCGCCGACCAGCTGATCAGGCTCACGCACATTGCCGCGGATGAGCCGGATGAGCGTCTGATCGACCGCGCCGCGCACCATCAGCTTCATGATCGGGATATAGAGCCCTTCCTCATAGACGGAATTGGCGTCGGCCCCGAAGCCGCGCCCGCCAATGTCGACGATATGCGCGGTGCAGGCGAAAAACCCCACCAGTCGCCCGTGATGGAACGAGGGTGTGCAGACGGTGATGTCGTGCAGATGGCCGGTTCCCTCCCAAGGGTCATTGGTGATGTAGACATCGCCCTCATGGATATTGTCCCGGCCGATGCGGCGGATGAAATGCGGCACCGCGTCAGCCATGGCATTGACGTGGCCGGGCGTTCCGGTGACGGCCTGCGCCAGCATGTCGCCATGCTCGTTGTAGACGCCAGCGGAGAGATCGCCGGCTTCGCGCACGCTGGTCGAAAAGGCCGTGCGCACCAGCGCCTGCGCCTGCTCCTCGACGACCGAGATCAGCCGGTTCCACATCACCTGATAGGCGATTGTCGCGAGGCTCATGGGTTCACCCTTCTGTGATGGTGATGTCGATGCAGCCGTCAGCGAGCGCGGTCGCGAAACGGCTTGCCGGTATGATGATGGTCGTTTCATCCTCGGTGATGACCGCCGGCCCGGCGATGCGATGACCGGCAGCAAAAGCCGCACGGGAAAACACGCCTGCAGGGCCTGACCGGCCAAGCGCAGCATCAAACAGCGTGCGCTCATCGCTGCGCGCTGGCGCCCCGCCTGCCCGCACCGCCTCGACCCTGGTGATGCCAGGTGAGGGCGTGGCGGCGTTGACCGACCACACCGTGATCTCGACATCCATGCCGGCAACGGTACGCCCGAACAGATTCGCATAATCAGCCGTGAAGCGGGCAAGGAACGTCGCAGCATCTGCCGCCTTGACGTCATCTGGCGTCAGCGTGACCGGTATCTCCCAGCCCTGGCCGGCATAGCGCATATAGACCTTGAATTCAGCCGCGATCCGGGCGGTTGGCGCGCATAGGCGCACGAAGCGGGTAGCCTCGCTCTCCATCTCGGCAAAGAGCCGGCGGACCATGCCGGCATCGAACGCCGAGAGTTTCATGTAGGCGGTGCGGTTTGCTTCAAAGCTGAACGGCGCCCGCAAAAAGCCGATCGCCGATCCAACGCCAGCCCCTGGCGGGACGAGGCAGCGCGAGACGCCGATTTTCTCGCACAGCCGCGCCGCATGGAGCGGGGCCGCCCCGCCAAAAGCGATCATGGTGTACTGGCTCAGATCCTCGCCATTTTCCACCGCGTGGACGCGGGCGGCATTCGCCATGTTTTCATCCACCACTTCAGCAAGGCCGAAGGCAGCCTCCATTGTCGTGAGGGCAAGAGGCTCCCCCAGCACGCTGTCAAGGGCGCGCGCTGCCTGCTCGGGGTGAAGCGTCATCGTCCCGCCGGCGAAATGCGCCGCCTCGAGCTTGCCGAGGAGGAGATCGGCATCAGTCACCGCAGGCCGCGTGCCGCCGCGCCCGTAACAGGCTGGCCCGGGCTCGGAGCCGGCACTTTCCGGCCCGACGCGGATCTGCTTCAGCCCGTCGATATGGGCAAGCGATCCGCCGCCGGCGCCAATCTCCACCATGTCGATCACCGGGATCGAGATCGGCATGCCCGACCCCTTCTTGAAGCGGTAGGTGCGTGCCACCTCGAAGACCCGTGCCGTCTTCGGCGTCTGGTTCTTGATGAGGCAGATTTTCGCCGTCGTGCCGCCCATGTCGAAGGAGAGCACCTTGTCGAGGCCATGGCGCGCGGCGATATCAGCAGCAAACACAGCGCCGCCCGCCGGCCCGGATTCAACGAGGCGCACCGGGAATGCGGCCGCCGTCGCGATATCGATGATGCCACCACCCGAATGCATGAGAAACACCGGACAATCCGCGCCCTCCGCCCGCAAACGACCGGCGAGCCGCTCAAGATAGGACGCCATCAACGGTTTGATATAGGCGTTGGCAATCGTCGTGTTGAAGCGCTCATATTCGCGCATCTGGGGCGATACCTGCGATGACAGCGACACCATGACGCCGGGCAGGCGGGCGGCGAGAACTTCATGGATGAGCCGCTCATGGCTGTCATTCACATAGGCGTGCAGCAGGCCAACGGCGATGCTCTGGTAGCGCGCCGCGCGCAAGGTGTCGGCAAGGGCCTCGACTTCGGCGCGCGCAAGGGAAATCAGCACCTGGCCGCGCGCATCCATGCGCTCGTTCACCACATAGCGACGGTTGCGCGCCAGCAGCGGCTCGGGAAGGGTGAGGTTGAGGTCATATTGCTCGAAGCGGCTTTCGGTCCGCATCTCGATCACATCGCGGAACCCTTTGGTGGTGATGAGGGCCGTCCGCGCGCCGCGCCGCTCGATCAGCGCATTGGTCGCCAGCGTCGTGCCGTGGATGATCTGGCCAATCGATGAGGGCGTGAGGCCGGCCTTGGCGCAGACCATATGCATGCCGGCGATCATCGCCTCCTCGGGGGCTGCATAGGTGGTGAGCACCTTCGCCGAATAGCGCGCCGTGCCGATCTCCAGGACGACATCGGTAAACGTACCGCCGATATCAACGCCGAGCCGCGCCGTTTTATCCGTCATCACCCGCTCCTGCCGCCTGGCGCCCGAACCTAACTATAGCAGCGCCGGTTCTGAAGCGGTAATTTGCGCGATCGCGCGCCAGCGGTGGAGTCGACCTGCCGGCAATCTGCGCTAGGCTGGTGGCTTGAGGAGCGCATCATGAGTAATCCCCCGCCAGCCAAACGCGCCCGGCGCCAGGCCAATGACAACCCATGGTATGTGCTGGCGACGCTCCATGGCGAGCAGCCGAGGGGAGCGAAGCCCTTGGATAGTAACCTTCACATCAGAAACCGCCGGACATGGAACCGTTTCATGGCCGGGTTGATCGATGACGATGAGCGACAGAGGCTGGCAGGTCTCAAGGATGGCGAGGGCAAGCCCCGCTTTTCGCCTGAGGAATTAAAGCCCTACAGCGACAAGGAAAAGGCCGGTCTTCTCTTGACGTTCAATGCTCGCCGCAACAAGGCACTTCCTGAAGGCCCTATCGACTTCCGCAATACGGATTTTCTGTGTATTTTTAGCGCCGCAGGCTTCCTGTTTTCCGACACGGTCAGTTTCAACGGTGCCATTTTTTCTAACTGGGCCACTTTCGAGGGCGCCATTTTTTCTGGCGCGGCCGATTTCGTAGGCGTCACCTTTTCTCACTTTTCTCTTTTCTTCGGCGCCACCTTTTCTGACTCGGGCGATTTCGACGGCGTCACCTTTTCTGACGCGGCCAATTTCGCCGGCGTCATTTTTTCTAGCCAGGCTCATTTCATCAACACCTCATTCACAGGCAGGACAAGCTTCGCAGACTGCAAGTTCAAAACCGACCCGCCCGATCTGCGCGGTGCTGATCTCCATGAGGCGAGCGAATGGCATGGCGTCACCTGGCCGCCGATCCCTGAGAACACAGAACAAGCGCAAGCGCATCTCTACGCTTATGAACATCTGAAGAAGGAGATGGAGCGCCTGAAAAAGCATGAGGACGAGCATGTCTTTTTTACCAGGGAACTCCGATGCCGCGAGGTGATTGCCGGCTTTCCGCGCCATCTCGTCTCGCGCCTTTATGGCGGACTGAGCGCCTATGGCTGGTCGATCCTGCGCCCGCTTCAGGCCATGCTGGCCCTGTGGGCGGCGGGGCTGATGGTGCTGTGGCCGCTCGGCGGGCCGGATTACAGCGCGCTTGCCCAGCACACCGCCATGGGGCTCAGCTTCGCCAATCTCTTTGCGCTGCTGCCGCTGCGCAAGGAGGTGTTCGCCACGACGCTTGAGACCCTGTCGCCGCTGGCGCATGTGGTCAGCGCCGGCCAGATGCTCGCCGGCATCGTCCTCCTTTTCCTGCTGGGTCTGGCGCTGCGCAATCGCTTCCGCATGAAATAGGCGGCGCGGCCGCGCCGATCATCGCCGGCGATTGACAACATAAAACGCCGCGCCGCAGGGTGCGCTCAACCGGAGGCTCAACCATGACCGCCTATGTCGGCGCCATCGATCAGGGGACGACCAGCACCCGCTTCATGGTTTTCGACCGCAGCGGGCGGGTCATCGCCAGCGCCCGGAAGGAGCACCGGCAGATCTATCCGCAGCCGAGCCAGGTCGAACATGACGCAGAGGAAATCTGGCGCAACACGAAAACGCTCATCGCCGCTGCCCTGCGCAAATCTGGCCTGAAAGCGCGCGATCTTGCCGCCATCGGCATCACCAATCAGCGCGAGACGACGATGCTGTGGGACCGCCGCACCGGCCAGCCGCTGCACAATGCGCTGGTGTGGCAGGATACGCGCACCGATCAGCTGGTGGGGGCACTCGCGGCTGAGGGCGGCAAGGACCGGTTGCGGAAAAAGACCGGCCTGCCGCTTGCCACCTATTTCTCCGGCCTGAAGCTGCGCTGGCTGCTGGACCATATCCCCGGCGCGCGGGCGCGGGCGCAAGCAGGCGATATCCTCTTTGGCACCATCGACAGCTGGCTTGCGTGGAACCTGACAGGCGGCGTTGCGGGCGGGCGCCACATCACGGACGTGACGAATGCCTCGCGCACCCAGATGATGAACCTGCATACGCTCGCCTGGGATGAAGATATCCTCACCCTCTTCGACATTCCGCGCGCCTGCCTGCCGGTCATCGTGTCATCAAGCGCTCTCCACGGCGAATGCGCGGGGGCGCTTGCCGGGGTCCCGCTTGCCGGCATGCTGGGTGATCAGCAGGCCGCCCTCTTCGGCCAGGCCTGCCTTGCGCCCGGCACCACCAAGAACACCTATGGCACTGGCTGCTTCCTGCTGATGAACACAGGCGAGGCGCCCTCTGTTTCCAGGCACGGCCTGTTGACGACGCTGGCCTACAAGATCGGCGAGGCGCCGGCCATTTACGCGCTGGAAGGCGCGGTCGCCATCGCCGGCGCGCTCGTGCAATGGCTGCGCGATAATCTGAAACTCATCCATCGCTCCGCCGATATCGAGGCGCTCGCCGCCTCTGTTGCCGATAATGGCGATGTCTATGTCGTTCCGGCCTTTTCCGGGCTTTATGCGCCGCATTGGCAGGACAGCGCGCGCGGCATTATCTGCGGGCTGACGCGCTATGCGACGAGCGCGCACATCGCCCGCGCGGCTCTGGAGGCAACCGCCTATCAGACGCGCGAGGTGATCGACGCCATGGCCGCCGATTCGCGCGTCGCCATCAGTGAGTTGCGGGTGGATGGCGGCATGGCGGTGAACGGTCTGCTGATGCAGTTCCAGGCCGATATCCTGAACGTGCCGGTGGTGCGCCCGCACATCATCGAGACGACGGCGCTCGGCGCTGCCTATGCAGCCGGGCTTGCGGTCGGCTACTGGCACTCAGGCGATGACATCATCACCAATTGGGGCGTTGGCAAGCGCTTTGACCCGCAGATGGAACCAGCTCGGCGCGATCACCTGCAGCGGCGCTGGACGAAGGCTGTCCAGCGCTCGCTTGACTGGGTTGACTGACCACGTCCGGTGGTCAATTCGTCAGCCGCACATTGTTGATGTCATTGGCGATCTTCTGGAAGGCTGCCTGAAGATCGCTCACCGTCGTTGAATCGTAGTAATTGGGCGGCACCGACGCGCAATTGGCAAGAATGGTCTTGATCGTCGTGTCAGTGACGCTGAAAGCGACCGAATAGACCTCGATACCGGCGCTCTTGACGTTGGCGCAGGTCTTGGTCGTCAGTTCATTGGCAAGCGCCACGTCGCCACCCTCATGGTCAGGATAATTCGGCGATTTGGTGTTGGCGCCATCCGTCATCACCACCATGATTTTGCGCGTCTTGCCGTCAAAGGCTGCACCATCGGCAAAGGGCTGGTTGGGCGACAGGAGACGCCAGCCCCACAGGACGCCCGGGGCGATATAGGTGTTGCCATTGGCGACCAGACCATCAATCTTCGTCTTCAGCGCGTTGCGGTCGTTCGTCAGGCGCTGCAAGGGGGCGCTGCAGCCAACGTTGAGGATGGCGGGAACGGGATTGGCGGCGGTGACGGTATCGCCGAGATCAAGCGGCGAGGCGCGCGATCCGACGCAGCCATTCCATGTAAAATTGGCGGTGACAGGCCCGCATTGCTGCACGGCTGCGCCCAGGGTGACGTCATAATCAGTCCACGTGCAGGTGTAGGGCTGCCCGTCATTATAGCAGGTTCCCGAGCGCGGCCGCGGATTGGTGTAGGTGGCGGAAGGATAGGTATCCCAGCACTGGTTGGAGGTCGTCGAGTAATCGCTTGCCCCGTAGACCCAGGAAGCGGTGCGATATTGCGTGCCGATATTGACGTAATCGGTGAAGGGAACGATGCCGATTTTTAGCGAGTTGGCGGCGTTTGGCGACGAAAACAGCGTGGTGACGAAATCATTGGCGGCTTGCTGCAGGCCGCTGATCTTGCTGCCGGCCATTGATCCGGTCGTGTCGAGGACAAGGATCACCTCAGCGTTGCCGGTTCCGTAGACAGCCGTCGAGGTGATCCGGATCGGCAGCGACGAAATGCCCATAACGCCCAGCAGGGTGGTCGGGACGTCACCGGTGAGTGTCGCCGTGATGCGGTTATCAGTCTTGGCGATCGTAATCGTCGGGGTGATGCCGTTGGGGATGCTGCGATCGACGTGGGCGTGTACAACCGTGTCAGCATTGGCGGTATAAAAAGACAGGGCCGCCGCCAGAACGCCTGAATCAACCGCCGCCTGCAATTTGGAGCGGATGCGAGCGGTTGTGCTGTAGTCAACGGCGGCGCCGGCAAGACCGATCAGCACTGTTGTAACAAGCCCGAAGGTCATGACGACATTGCCGCCGCTTTCACCCGCAAAACGTCGAATGAACGAGCCTAATGACATTTTCATGCGTGATCCCCTGCACCGTTTCGGGGATAGCGCAGATAAATTTCCTCTCCGTGAAGTGCACGATTCAATTTTTAGCAAATGCGTATAAATGTCGAAGAGCGCGCCGCAAAGGGCCGCTGGAGCTGACCCCGGCGGCCCTCTGGTCATCGACCCTGCTAAGCGTTATTCAGCTGCCGCCTGGACGCTAGCCCCCGCACGCTTGGCAACGCCAGCGCCGTAGGCCGGATCGACCTTGGTAAAATGCGCCACCTGGCGGGCGATGATCTCGGCGGGCACGCCTTGCATCGCTGCGGCGATGTTGTCGAAGAGCGCTTCCTGCTGCGCCTTGCTCATGAGACGGAAGAGCGCGCGCGGCTGGCTGTAATCATCGTTTCCATCGCGATGGTTCCAGCGGTCGATGGCGCCCTCGTTCTTCAGCGGCGGTTCGCCAACGGACTTGTCCTCGACGGGCCCTGCAAACGAGTTGGGCTCGTAATAGGCGTTCCCGCGCTCGGGCACGCTCGCCAGCATCGAGCCATCAGCATGGTAATGGTCGACCTTGTTGCGCGGAGCGTTCACCGGCAGGCTCTCATAATGCGTGCCGACGCGGTAGCGATGGGCATCCGCATAGGCGAAGATGCGCGCCTGAAGCATTTTGTCGGGAGAAAAGCCAATGCCCGGCACAATGTTTGAAGGCGAGAAGGATGATTGCTCCACTTCGGCGAAATAATGCTTCGGGTTGCGGTTGAGTTCGAGCACGCCGACATCGATCAGCGGAAACTCACCATGCGGCCATACCTTGGTGAGATCGAAGGGGTTGTAGGACGTCTTCTCCGCCTGCTCTTCGCTCATGATCTGGACGCAGACTTTCCAGCGCGGGAAATCTCCCTTTTCGATCGCCTCGTAAAGATCGCGCTGGGCGCTCTCGCGATCATTGGCGATCACCGCATTGCCTTCAGCATTGGTCCAGTTCTTGATGCCCTGCTGGGTCTTGAAGTGAAATTTGACCCAATGGCGTTCATTGGCGGCGTTGATGAAGGAATAGGTATGCGACCCGTAGCCGTTCACATGGCGATAGCCCTGCGGCAGCCCGCGATCGGAAAACAGGATCGTCACCTGGTGGAGCGATTCAGGCGACAGCGACCAGAAATCCCACATCGCGGTCGGCGAGCGCATATTGGTGGTGGGATGGCGCTTCTGGGTGCGGATGAAGTCGGGGAATTTCAAGGGATCGCGGACGAAGAACACGGGCGTGTTGTTGCCAACAAGATCCCAATTACCCTCCTCGGTGTAGAATTTCAGCGCAAAGCCACGGACATCGCGCTCGGCATCTGCCGCGCCGCGCTCGCCCGCCACCGTTGAGAAACGCAGCAACGTGTCGGTTTTCTTGCCGATTTCGGAGAAAATCTTTGCTTTCGTGTACTTGCTGATGTCGTGGGTGATGGTGAGTGTACCGAAGGCCGCCGAACCCTTGGCGTGAACGACGCGCTCGGGGATACGCTCACGGTTCTGGTGCGCCAGCTTTTCCAGCAGCTGGTAGTCCTGCATCAGCACCGGACCACGCGGACCGGCGGTCTGTGAATTCTGGTTGTCGGCTACCGGCGCACCCGCCGTCGTCGTCAGTGTGCGTTTCATGTCGTCGTCTCCCATTTGTTGTCGTTCTCTTTTGACGTGTCGACGTCATAATGTCTAATTGTAATAATCCTCATCGTTCATAAGTTTTTCAAATCATGACGCCGACTTTCAAACAGCTAAAATATTTCGCCGCGCTCGCTCACCACCGTCATTTCGGGCGGGCGGCGGATGAATGCGCGATCAGCCAGCCAGCGCTCTCCCTGCAGATACAGGAACTGGAAAAGGCCCTGGGCGCATCACTCGTCGAACGAGGCCGTCACATGGTGACGCTGACACCTCTTGGCCAGGACGTCGAGGCGCGGGCAAGAACCATTCTGGCAAATGTGCGCGATCTGGTTGATCTGGCACAGCATCATAACGGCCTCCTGACCGGAGCGTTGCGTCTTGGCGTCATTCCCTCTTTGGCGCCCTACATCCTGCCACGGGCTTTGCCGCTGCTGCGCCGCGACTACCCTGCCCTCGTGCTGCATCTGCGCGAGGCACAGACACGCTATCTGACGGACGAGCTTCTCGCGGGGCAGCTGGACGCTGTGCTGTTGTCGCGCCCCCTTGCCGATGACAGGGTGGAGATCAAGGATCTTTTCGATGACCGCCTTTTGCTGGTGACCGCACCTGATGGCGGGGAGGACAAGCCGGCGCAGCTGAGCGACATCAAGGCGGACTCGCTTCTGCTGCTGGATGAGGGGCATTGCCTGCGTGATCAGGCCCTTGCCTATTGCGGAGCGGATGACGTTTCGCGCCCACGCCCGGGGGTGGCGAGCCTTGCCACCATCATTCATATGGTTGCCAATGGCTATGGCTCGACGCTGCTGCCGGAGATCGCCCTTGATACCGAATTGCGCGGCAAGCCGCCGGTGAGGGTACGTTCCTTTGTCAATCCGCAGCCAAGCCGTCAGGTGGCGCTTGCGTGGCGCGCGACCTCGCCGCGCCGCGGCGATTTTTTATCCCTTGCCGACAGCCTGGTCAAAGCCATGAAGCGGTGAACGGCGCCAACGATGCATGCTACGCTGCGGCAGCCTCACGGATCGTCACCTTGATCGGCGTCGGATTGAAGCCATTGCACGGATTATTCACTTGCGGGCAATTTGAAATCACAAACAGCACATCTGTGTCCATGGTGATGTCGACGTGATTGCCGGGCGCCGAGATGCCGTCGACAACGGTGAAATTGCCGGAAGGATCGATCGGCACGTTCATGAAGAAATTGAGATTGGCGGGAATGTCACGCTTGCCCAGCCCGTATTTTGACAGCTCAAGGACGAAGTTCTCCCGGCAGGCATGCTGATATTTGGTTGCCTCGCCAAAGCGCACCGCATTGCTCTCACACGAGCAGCAGCCGGCAGACGTGTCATGGCGCCCGCAGCTGTCTGCCGTAATCCGCGCCATCACGCGGCCGCGATTCGATATGAGCCTGGTGCCAAGTTCGATATAGGCAGCCCCCTGAACGCGCATGGTGTCCTGGGCGCTGTAGCGTTCCTCCATATCGCTTGCATCGTAAAGAAGCGCATCAACCGCCTGCTGGCCTTCGCTGTCGATGATGCGCAGCGTCTGCCCGCGCTTGATGATGCAGGACCACGGGCGCTCGGCGGGAATATCGAAAGAATAGATCAGCTCTGACATGGGGCAATCCTCAGGCAAACAGGCGGTCGGTGAAGGTGAAGGCACGCATCGCTTCCGCCGACCCGGTCCGGCAGGGGTCATCGCTACTGGCAGCGGGCGCCCGGTAATGGACAAGCTCGATGGCGTTTGCGCCGGCAGGGCGGGCGGGATCAAGCGGATGCGGACAATTTGATACGACCAGAACCAGGTTCATTTCAGCGCGCAAATCGACAAAATCCCCTGCCTTCTTGCGCGCCTTGTTCCATTTGAACCGCCCTGCCTTGTCGAGCGAAACGGGCGCGAAAAAGGTGATGCAGCCGGGGATGTCGCCAAGCCCCAGGCCGAGCTTCGCAGCAGCGGCCAGAAAATTCTCATGGCTGTTGCGCGCATAGTCAACGCCGTAGGCGGCCTGTGTTGACGCCGGCGTGGAGGCGCCCATCAGCAGATCATGGGCGCCGCTGGTATCTTCGATCAGAGACAGAAAGACGCGGCCCATATCGGTGAGCAGGACGCGCCCCTTTGCCATCGTTGCCGTCCACTGGATCTTGGCTGTATCGGCGCAATTGAGCCGCTCGCTCATATCCTCCTGGCGCCAGCCGATCAGGGCAGCGCTGGCGGCGCCCGACGGGTCCTTGATGCGCAGCGCTTCCCCCCGCTTCAACGTCAGCGTCGTATACCAGCCAGCCGGCACCGTTTCGCTGCGCACGATCATGTCTTTGGTGATACCGGCACTGTCGCGCGGTGTGGCCTTCGGTAAACTTTTGGGCGTTGCCTCCTGTCCGGCGGCACGAAGTTCTTCATAGCGGCGCCGATTGGCCTCGGCGATGGTCTGTTTCTGCTGCGATGGTTTCATGGTGCGTTACTCTCGGCGATTCAGCTGATGGTGAAATGGGCTTCGACGGGGCGCCCGGCCGTGCCGTTGATTGGCAGAATATCCTGCGGGCAGGCTGAAAAGGCGATGACCAGATCCATTTCGGCGCGCAGGCGGACATAGCCGCCGGGCAGAGGCGCCGGTGGAGCGGCAAAGCGCAACGTGCCGTCATTCTGCCAGGGGATATTCATGAACAGATTGAGCGGGCTTGGCACTTCCGGCGGGGTGAGGCCGAGTTCAGCCATGCCGGCGAACAGATTGTCCTCGCAATTGTCATGATGGCCCTCGACCCCGAGGAAGGCATAGCGATGCCTGTCGCAGGCCGCGATAAGCGTGTCGTGGACACCGCCCGACGTGTCTTCAATCAATGTCAGCATCGGGCGCCGGCGATTACTGCGCAGGATATCGCCGGGGCGTGGGCTGAGATGCAGCGAGTGTGCTCTCGTATGCTCGTTCGACATGAATTCGCCAAGATCAGCCCGGCTGAACGCCCAGGTGTCGACAACCTGCTCGCCATGCGTGTTGATGACCGTGATGATCTGACCAAAATCGACAAGGGCCGCCTTGCCGCGCCGCGCCGGGATTTCGATCTGGTCCATGGCTGTCAGCTCCGCACCGCGATCATATCGATTTCAACGATGCCCCCGCGCGCCAGTCCGGTGACGCCGATAGTGGTGCGCGCCGGGCGCCGATCAGCCTTGAAGTAGCTTGCATAGATCGTGTTCATGGCCGGGTAGTCGCGGTCGAAAGCGGTGAGAAAAATACGCGCCTGCACGACGTCGTCGAAGCCAAGCCCGCAGCCCTTGAGCACGCGTGCCAGATTATCCATCACCTTGACCGTCTGCGCTTCGATCCCGGCGGGCACGGGCAGGCTGTCATTATCCGGGTCGGTGGCAAGCTGCCCGGTGATGAACACGAAGCCGCTTGCCTCCACCGCATGGCTGTAGGGGGCGACCGGCTTCGGGGCGTCAGGCAGAAGGTGGAAGATCGGATGCATGGTAAACCTCAAGGCGGTTGGCGGAACGTCAGGCGGCTGCAACGCCGGCGTAACGCTGGATGAACAGGCGGGCGCGCTCGGTCTGCGGCCTGGTGAAGAAATCCGCAGGCGTCCCGCTTTCAATGAGCCTGCCCTGATCAAGAAAGAGAATACGGCTGGCGACATCGCGGGCAAACGCCATTTCGTGGGTGACAATCACCATCGTCATTCCTTCGCTGGCAAGCGCACGCATCACCAGCAACACCTCGCCGACAAGCTCGGGGTCAAGGGCGCTCGTCGGCTCATCGAACAGCAGGACATCCGGTTTCATGGCGAGCGCGCGGGCGATGCCGACGCGCTGCTTCTGCCCGCCCGAGAGCCGCGCGGGGAAGACATCGCGCTTGTCCGACAGGCCGACCTTGGCAAGGAGTGCCAGGGCCTCGGCCTCTACTTCCGCTTTCGCCCGCTTCTGCACCTGGACCGGCGCCTCCATGACATTTTGCAACACGGTGAGATGCGGCCACAGGGCGAAATGCTGGAACACCATGCCCATGCGGGTGCGCAGCTTGGACAATTCACTGTCCTTCATCACCAGCCCGTGGCCGGTGACGCCGATCTCGCTGCCATTGAGATAGATGCGCCCCGCATTGGGTCGCTCCAGCCAGTTGATGCAGCGCAGAAGCGTCGACTTGCCGGAGCCTGATGGCCCCAGCAGGCAGATCGTCTCGCCGCGCTCGACCGAAAACGAGATATCGCTCAAAACCTGCAGCTTGCCGAAACTCTTCGACAGGCCGGCAATATAGAGGATTTTCTGCGGATCATTCATGACATTGTCCTAACGTCTGGCCTCCGCCACCCGCCCCACGACACTGACGCCGGCTTCAACCAGAAGGCATAGCCCCCAATAGAGCAGAACAGCGCTGATGAAGGCGGCAAACGGCACGTAATGGCGTGACTGGATCGAGCTTGCGGCATGGGTCAGCTCGGGCAGGGCGATGATGGTGAGAAAAGCGCTGTCCTTGATGATCTGGATCATCTGATTGCCGATGATCGGGCTGACATTGAGGAGGAGCGGCGGCAGGATGATGCGGCGGAAAAGCAGAAAATCGGAAAAGCCGAAGGCGCTCCCCGCTTCGATCGGCTCACGCGGTTGCGCCACCCAGGCGCCGCGCAGGATTTCAGCCATGTAGGCGGCATTGTAGATCGTCAGCGCCAGCAGGCCCGAACTCCAATTGTCAAAGCGCAACCCGAGCGAGGGCAGGCCATAATAGACGATATAGGCAAAGAGCAGGAAGGGGACGCAGCGCATGCCGTCGACAAAAAACCGCATGGCAGCTGCAATCGCCTTGCGCTTGGACATCAGCCCGGGCACCAGAATGATCCCCAATGCCAACGCCATGATAGCCGACAGGACCGACAGGATGGTCGTATTGGCAAGCCCGCTCAACAGCAGGCCTCGCTCGCTCCACACCACGAGGAAATCGTGAATCATGTGCTCGCCTCCGCCGCAGCACGCCGCTTTTCAATGAAGCGCTGGAGCGCAACCAGCGCGTAGACGATGGGCGCATAGATGGCCACGGCTACCAGAAAGGGCGGCAGGGGTTCATACGTCTGCGCGCCGATGCGGACCGCTGCCCGCGTGATGTCGACGACACCGACAACAGCCAGCACCGGCGTCACCTTGATGAGGAGCGACATTTCGTTGACGAGGCCCGGCAGGCTGTCGTGAATGATTTGCGGCAGGATGATGCGCCGGAAGCGCTGGCCGGCCTGCATGCCGAAGGATTGCGCTGCCTCGTACTGGTCTTTCGGAAAATTGACGAGTGAGGAGCGCCATACTTCACAGTTGAATGCTGATGTGTTCATCGTCAGTGCCAGGATCGCCGCCGAGATCGGCCCGAGCGGGATGCCGATATTGGGCAGGGCGAAGAAGAGCAGCAGCAACAGGGTCACCAGCGGTGTCGCCCGCAGCACGCTGACATAGACGGCAACGATGCCAGACAGGACCGGCACCCTGGCCCAGCGGATGAGGGCCAGTCCCAGACCGATCGGCAGACCGATCAGGATGCCGATGGCAGACAGCGTCACTGTCGCCAGGGCACCCTGAAGGATCGCCAGGACGTCATTGAGGCTCATGGCCGTTCCTGCGGTTGCGAAAGGTCACGAGCCACGGAGTTTCAGAACTCCGGATCGAAGGATACCGGCAGATCGGTGAAGGCTTCGCCAAACCACGTCTTCTGCAGCTCGTAGAATTTGCCGCTGGCCTTCTGCTTGGCGATGAACTCGTTGAGGAAGGCCTGCAGCGACGTATTGTCCTTGGCGATCGCCCAGGCCGGATATGACTTGCCGGAAACTGCCTGACCGATCTCGAAGACGTCCGGCTTTTCGCCGACCAGCGCCTTCAGATTGATGATAGTGTTGACGACGTAATCGGTGCGCCCGAGCGCGAGGTCCTGATAGGCTTCCGGGTAGGAGGTATATTCCACCACCTTGCCGAGCTTGCCGCCCTGCTTTTCCAGCATCGCTGCCAGTTCAGGAAGGCGTCCGAGAAGCGCCGAGCCCGATTGCACGCCAACCGTCTTGCCGCTCAGATCCTTGATCGACGTGATCGAGGTGTCCTTCTTGCGCTTCACGTAAAAATGCGTCGCATCCGCGATCGGGCTGGTGAAGCTCAGCGATTTGGTACGCTCCTTGGTGATGATCGCCGCCGTGATCGCCACATCATATTTGCCGGTGCTGACGCCAGCCAGAATTCCCGTCCAGGGCAGAATTTCCTGGCGGATTTCGAAAGGCGCGAATTTGCGCAGCTCCGCCACCAGATCATTGTCAAAGCCGGTTGGCTTGCCATCCTTGACGAATTCGAAGGGGCGGAAATCGTCTTCGGTGGCGACGATCAGGTAGCCGCGCTTCTTGATTTCCTCAAGCGTCGCGGCCTTGGCGCTGGTAACCATGCCGGCAAGGCCCATGAGCGGCAGCGCAACGGCTGCCGCCACAAGGCCGGTTGTGACGCGGCGGGTAAGGTGACGGGTCAGATAGTCAATCATCGCATATCCTTTCAGTCAGGGTGGGAAACGTCAGGAAAAATCAAATCCGTGGGCAAGCAGGTATTTTGGAAAGGCCGCGCCCTCGCCCTCGCAGGCATGGCGCGTCTTGTCTTCCGACCAGCCGTAGAACGCGGCCTCGCCGAAACGGGCCTTGGCACGTTGCTGGTCGGGAGCGATGGCGCGGATCGCGGCGCGGCGTCGGTCGTAATCGTCGATCGCCCCGGGGAGCGCTTCATCGTCATAGCGGTCGCGATGGATTGTGATCTGACGTGGCAGACGCAAGCTGATATGCGCTTCGCCCGAAGGGTAGCCAAGGCACAGGCCGGCAACCGGAAAGACAAGATCAGGAAGTGAGAGGATAGCGGCGACGGTATCGATCTTGTTGCGCAATACCGAGATGGGGCAGGTGCCAAGGCCACAGGCTTCGGCAGCCAGGATCATCGTCTGCAAGGCAAGGGCGGCGTCGACACTGGCGTTGAAAAAACCTTCAAGACTGCCATTGCGCACCGGCTTGCCGCGCATCGCTCCCAGACGCTGGAGGCGCCGCGCATCAGCGAGAAAAACATAGAAGACCGGCGCAGCGCCAATCCATGGCATGGCCGGAAACAGGGCGGCCAGGGCGGTGCGCTGGGCGACATCCCTCAAGCGCAGCAGCGAGACCTGCTGATAGTCCGACTTCGACGAGGCGCTGAGGGCAGCGGCGGCCAGCACGTCGAGCAGCGCTTCGTCGGGCAACCGGGCCTCAAAGCGCCTGATGGTCCGCCGCGACAGTATTGCCACGACAGCATCCGGCACCGATGAGCCTGTCAATGCCGGGCCATTATCGCCAAAGCGCTGGTCAATCAGATGGTCGAATGTGCTCACCTGGCCTCGCTACTCAACGACCCCGGAGACCGGTTAAGCCTCTTGATCAGGGCGTGCCTTTCCACGACTGGTGAAGCAAGGCGTGTGCCAAGCAGCGCTCGCCGTGCGTTGCGGCAATCGGCAGGTTATTTTCATGAAAAACAGCATTATGCCTTGTCGGTAAGCAGGATGGTGTGCCCGTTCTGCCCGCTGTCGCGACGTCCCGCGATCCTGGAGCCTTAAATTGTATGCAATTTAATTTTATGTGCCTATTATATAGGCAACATTCGATCTGCAGTGGGCGAAGCCCTGGTTCGGGAGAAACGGCTCGCCATATCCCGCGCTCGATTTGGCTTTGGTGAACGATGGCGCTGCCCATTCGCTCTTCCTCAATGAAAATCGCGGCTTTTTGGCAGAAGCCGGGCATCGCGCGGATGGCGGTTGCGTGGCGGCGGGGCCAGATGAAGAGGAGGCGGGAGGAGGACGCCTGTGCTCGTCCCCGCTCCGGCAGGCGAATGGAGGGTCGCGCCCTCATCGCCCGGCGACAGCAGGGAGGCGGTAAGGGTCTGGCCGCTGCCATGGTCCTCCCACAGGCGTTCAAGCATGGCCGAGCGATCGATGATGTTGCTTGCCATCAGATGCACCACGCCTTCAGGGCTTTTCTGCACCCGCCCCTCCACCAGCATCAATCGCGCCGCCATCACCGGGCGGCGCAGGCTTTCAAACTGACGCGCCCATAACACGCAATTGGTGACACCGGTCTCATCCTCGATGGTGATGAAGATGGCATTGCCCTTGCCGGGACGCTGGCGCACCAGAACAAGGCCGGCCGTCCGCGTGAAGCGCCCATCGCTGCGTGCCGAAGTCTCAGCGCAGGAGCACACATCGCGCGCTGGAAAAAACCGGCGCAGCAACGCCATCGGATGAGCTTTGAGCGAGAGCCTCATCGTCTGGTAATCATTGGCGACCTGCTCGCCAAGCCCCATCACCGGCAGCCGGGCATCAGGTTCGACCCCCAGTTCGCGCGCTTCCTGGACCGCAAAAAGCGGAAGCGGATCGTCTTCAGGCAGCCGCCGCACCTCCCAGAGCGCGGCGCGTCGGTCAAGGCTGAGTGAGCCAAACGCATCCGCCTCCGCCAGCGCCCGCATGGGTCGCCCATGAAGTTTTGCCCGCCGTGCCACCTCCTCGATCGTTGCATAGCCCTCACGCCGTCCAGCCGTCAGCCGTGTGGCTTGCGCTTCATGAATGGCGGCCGCCTGGCGAAATCCAAGACGCAACGCCAGCCTCGCGCGCCCCGTTTCTGCCGGCTGGCCGGGCGCGGCCGGTTCAAGCGTATTGTCCCAGAAGCTGTGGTTGACATCGACAGGGCGCACCTCCACCCCATGGTCTCTTGCATCGCGCACGATCTGGGCTGGCGCATAAAACCCCATGGGTTGCGCATTCAGGAGAGCGGCGGCGAAGATGTCCGGGTAGTGGCATTTGAGCCACGATGAAATATAGACCAGCTTGGCAAACGAGGCGGCATGGCTTTCCGGGAAGCCGTAGGAGCCGAAACCCTTGATCTGGTTGTAGCAGTTTTGCGCAAAATCCCGTGTGTAGCCACGCGCGACCATGCGCTCCACCATCATTGCCTCGAAGCGATGAATGGTGCCGGTATGGCGGAAGGTTGCCATGGCGCGGCGCAGCTGGTTGGCTTCGACGTCGGAAAATGTCGCAGCCACCATCGCAAGCTGCATCGCCTGCTCCTGGAAAAGCGGCACGCCCATCGTCTTGCCAAGCACGGCACGCAGCTCATCCGCCGGCCCGTGCTGGGGCGCAGGCGCAGGATAGCTCACCTTTTCCGCGCCCGAGCGTCGCCGCAGATAGGGGTGCACCATATTGCCCTGGATGGGGCCGGGGCGGACGATCGCCACCTGGATCACGAGATCGTAGAATACGCGCGGCTTGAGACGCGGCAGCATGTTGATCTGCGCCCGGCTTTCCACCTGAAAGACGCCAATCGAATCGCCACGCCGCAGCATGGCGTACGTATCAGGATCGTCCGCCGGCACATCGGCAAGAGCCATATCGATCCCGTGGTGATCGCGCATGAGATCGAAAGCCTTGCGGATGCAGGTCAGCATACCAAGTGCCAGGATATCGACCTTCATCAGGCCCAGCGCATCGATATCGTCCTTGTCCCATTCGATGAAGGTGCGCTCCGCCATCGCCGCATTGCCAATCGGCACCAGCTCATCAAGACGCCCGCGCGTCAGCACAAACCCGCCGACATGCTGCGACAGATGGCGGGGAAAGCCGATCAGGCGCTTGGCAAAGGCAACCGCCCGCGCGATTGCCGGACTGTCGGGATCAAGACCTGCCTGCCTCACCTGCGCCCGGGTGATGTCAGACCCCCAGCTTCCCCATTGCGTGCCGGCGAGGGCGGTGGTGATGTCTTCCGACAGGCCGAGGACCTTGCCAACCTCGCGGATGGCGCTTTTGGGCCGGTAATGGATGACGGTGGCGGCAAGCCCTGCCCGCTCGCGGCCATAGCGCGCATAGATATGCTGGATGATCTCCTCGCGCCGCTCATGCTCGAAATCGACATCGATATCCGGCGGTTCCCGCCGCTCCTCCGAGATGAAGCGCGCAAACAGCACATTATGCTCGGCCGGATCGACGCAGGTGATACCAAGCACATAGCAGACGGCGGAATTGGCGGCTGAGCCCCGCCCCTGGCAGAGAATACCCTTGTCGACAGCCACCCGCACGATGTCATAGACGGTGAGGAAATAACGCGCGTAATCAAGCTTGGCGATGAGCGCCAGTTCGCGGTGCAGCAGGGCCTCCACCTTGTGTGGAACGCCGTCTGGATAGCGCATCGCCGCATGGCGCAATGTCAGCTCTTCCAGCCAGCTCTGCGCCTGCCAGCCCGGCGGCACCGGTTCCTCGGGATAATCATAGGTGAGCTCGCCAAGATCGAAATCAAGACGGGCAAGAAGCGCCTGTGTTTCGCTGATCGCCTCCGGGCAATCGCCAAACAGGCGTGCCATCTCGGCTGGATGCTTGAGGTGGCGCTCGGCATTGATCTCAAGGGCACGTCCGGCGCTTTCAATCGTCATGCCCTGGCGGATACAGGCGAGAATATCCTGCAGATCGCGTGCATCAGGCGTGGCATAGAGAACATCATTGCTGGCAATGAGCGGCACGCAAGCTGCCTGTGCCCTCTCCCTGAGCTTTACCAGCCGGCGCCGGTCATCGCCGCGCCGGGGCATGGTGGCACCAAGCCAGAGCGCGCCGGGGAAGGCATCGCCCAGCTGCGCCAGCAAGGCGGGGAGAGGCGCCAGATTGCGCTCTGGCATGACGATCACCAGCAGATCGCCGGCATGCGACAGAAGATCGCCGAGGCTCAGATGAAAATCGCCTTTTGCAGCCCGCCTGTTCCCCGTTGTCAGCAGGCGGCACAGACGCGCCCAGCCCGTGCGGTTTTGCGCATAGGCGACGATGTCGGGCGTGCCATCGCCAAAGGCTAGACGGACGCCGGTTGCCAGTTTGAAGCGTTGCGCCCGCTGCCGCACCTGGGCGCGTAACGCCTCCATCGCCGGCGTGTCGTCATCAAGCGCAGAGGAGATGTAATGATATTCGCCCGGCCCCGCTCCCTGGCGCTGCTTCACCGCAGGCAGGATCCCGCCCGCGCGCAATTCCCTGAGCGCTGACCACGCCCTGACCACCCCGGCCAGCGTGTTGCGATCAGCAATGCCAAGACCGGTATGTCCGAGCAGCAGCGATGTCAGCACCAGATCGGCGGCAGGAGAGGCGCCGCGCAGGAATGAGAAATTTGTTGCCGCGACCGGTTCGGCATAAGGCGGCACCGGGTGATCCTTCATGCAAAAAGCCCGTGCAGAAACCAGCGCGGATGAGTGGTGCTGTCCTCGTAAAGCCCTTCGCGAAAAATCCAGAAACGTTGACCCGTGGCATCTTCCACCCGGTAATAATCGCGGACGGCCGGCGGGTGATCGCCGCCAGCGATGTGGCTGTGCCACCATTCAGGGGCGATCCGCTCGGGTCCCTCCGCAAGGGCCACCTCGTGGAGCTGACGGCGCCAGCGAAATCTGCGGGGAGGGCTGTCTGGCACCTCGGCCAGCGCCTCGATGAGCTGCGGGCGCTCAAAGAGCGTCAGCGGGCGAAGCGGCGGATGGCCGGGCTCAAGGGGCGGCCAGGAGGCGGAAGAGGCCGGTGAGAGATAGGGCACGACCCCTCCGGCCTCCCCCGGATCATGGGTCGCGCGCGCTACAAACCGCTGGACATGGTCACGCCCGAACCGCGCCACCAGCCGGTCGACGAGATCGGCAAGACCGCGCTTCTCCTCATCCGCCACCTGCCCGCCGGAGAGATGATGCTGACGCTCGTCAAGCGTCTCGCCCCATGTCACGGCAAGGCGCAGGGCGTCAAACCCGAAGCCGGGATCGAGAGGATCGGCGAGTGTGGTGATCTTCAGTGCGATGAGGCGCATCAGCCGGGCGCCATCGCGCATGGCTTGCGCTGTTTCAATTGTCAGCCGCCGCACGGCCCCATCGGCACGAAAGAAGATGACCTCAAACCCCCGCCCGCCCGCGCCGCGCCGCTCCAGCAGGCTCATCACATCGCCCGCCAGCCTTGCCAGCTCTGCCAGCAATCCCTCCATGGCGGTGATGGGCGTGGCAAAATGCTTGTCTGCCATGATCTCCGGCGGTGGCCGAAGCGGCGTGATGCGGATATCGTCGCGCCCCAGAATCCGCTGCAGGATGTCCACCAGCCCTGCGCCGAAGCGTGCCGCCAGCAAGGAAGACGGGCGGTCGGCAAGATCGCCCAGCGTTCTGAGCCCCGCCCGCGTCAGGGCCAGCGTGATATGTCTTTCCTGCTCAAGGGCTGCCACCGGCAACGCCCGCGCCGCCCTCTCCTCTGTGGCGGGTGGCAGGCGTTCGGTGGATGAGAAACGAGCGAACGCCCATGCCGCATCAGGAGTATTGGCAAGGGCAGCACGCGTCGCCAGCCCGAGGCGATTGAGGTTGCGCCGGGCCTGGATCAGAAGCGCTTCCTCGCCGTCGAAAAGATGGGCGCAGCCGGTAATGTCGAGGATGAGGCCCTCTCTTCCCCTGAGAGTCACCAGCGGCGTAAATTTCTCGCAGACCGCCGCAGCTGCCAGCAGATAATCTGCATCAGCGGCATGGTCCATGGCCGCTGTCATCAGGTTCGGGACCAGGGCGCGCGCCTCGGCAAGGGCCATGTCGAGGGCAAGTTTGCAGCGCCTGGCAAGCGGGTCGAGGGCAGCAATCCGCAGCGCGCCCCGCTCTTTCTGCGTGAGAACAAAGGGCGGCTCATCAGCTGTGCCGCTGCGCGGCCGGTTCAATGCCCGGCATGCCCGGTCGGTTGACAGGAAGGGCAGCCACAGCCCGAGATAGCGGCGCGGTTCCGTCAATGCCGGTGCGATCGTCAATGAGGGAATCGGCGATGGTAACAACGGAATGGATGACGAGGTCTCGGACATCACGGTCCCACTCCACAAGATAGCGCAGACCTTCCCGGCCATGGCGGGTGCGCAACAGGGTCAGATCAAAAAGCGGGTGGCCAGGGGCACGTGCTGCCAAGGCCCGCGATGGTGCCGGGTGGATCAGCCAACGCGTCTCGGCCGCGCTGGCATGGGGCGTGGCGGCCATCCGCGTGATGAAAACGCCGATGCCTGAAGCCTTCGCCGCCAGCACCAGACGCCGGCTTGCGGTCAGATCATAGGCTTTTGCCTCGCCCCATAATTCGATCATCACCGCCCCGAGGCCGTGGCAGCGTGCGCCTTCAAGCCCTGCCTGGAGCGCGCCGGTGACATCAGGCGTCCGCACCAGGATCACCTGCGCCGGATCAACACCGAATTCCGCAAGGCCCGCCGCATAGGGCGCGCCATGTTCCCGATCAAGGGCGGCGTGGCGAACCCACAGCTTCGGGCCGCGTTTGGCCAGGTGCATCAGGGCCAGGACCCCGCCTGTCATGGCCATGCTCCGGATGCCGGTGCCGGCATAGAACTCATGCACCGCCTCGCCCGCCAGCGTGAATTGGGGCCGTGCATCCGGGTCGGCATGGGGTAACGGTCTTGGCATGAGGGTCATGACAGCACGATCAAATGTTCATGGTACGTTCTTATCATCAGCACCCCGCTCCAAGAGTCAAGCGCGGATATGGTCAAGCGTGGATATGGATGGAAACGATAAGGATGGTTAAGACCGCGTGATGCCGCGTCTCGATCGGCGTGCTCAGTCGCTCCGCCGCCTCGCCTCCTGCCAGCGGGCGGTGCACCAAAAAAGGATGGGTTTGGGCTCTACACTTCGCCCGAACGTCGCGGCATGGTGGCGTTCTCCAGCAAAAACGCCTCAAGATCCTTGTGAGCAACCCGCCATTCCCGCCCGAATTTGATCGCCCGGATCTGGCGCTGCGCAATCCAGCTGCGCACGGTCGCTTCCTTGACCTTCAACAGTTCTGCAACCTCGTGAAGAGTGAGCAAGGGTCGAGACAACATCGCGGAATTCTCCCGTTTTGCTCGTTTCGGTACGCGTACACGCCGATCGAACCAAGATGACACCGCCTCAGCGTATCATACCCGTCGCCAAACCGCTGTCATCGCATCCACCGCATCGCATCCACAGCATAACGCCGTTCTGCCAGCTCAATATAGGCGATATTACTGGCGTTATAAGATCGTTTGTATTGGTTTGTATCTGTTTAAAAATGTTTATAGTTGTCAAGATATCTCCATATGTGTATGAAAATTTTTACGCAGAGCTCCTCAAGCAGGAGAGTGCCAACAAAATCCAGCCTGAAGGCTGGCCGAGGATGCTGACAGGGAGGGTATTAATCATGACCGATACAACCATCGCCGGGGCGGGTGCTGCCGAGCGGGCCCGGCCGATGACACGAGAGGAACGCAAGGTTATCGCTGCGTCCTCCGCCGGTACTATTTTTGAATGGTATGATTTCTATCTTTATGGATCGCTGGCGGCGATTATCGCCAACCAGTTCTTTTCGCCTTTCCCCGAAGCAACCCGCAATGTTTTCGCCCTGCTGGCGTTTGCTGCCGGCTTCCTCGTACGCCCTTTCGGCGCCCTCTTCTTTGGCCGTCTTGGTGATATCGTCGGGCGCAAATATACCTTCCTCCTCACCATCATGATCATGGGCATTTCGACCTTCATTGTCGGCTTGCTGCCAACCTATGCCTGGCTCGAAAGCAATTTCGCTATTGGTTGGCTGGCGCCCGTCATCCTGATCGTTCTGCGCATGTTGCAGGGCCTGGCGCTCGGCGGTGAATATGGTGGCGCCGTTGTCTATGTGGCCGAACATGCGCCTCACGGTCGCCGCGGCTATTTCACCAGCTGGATCCAGACCACAGCCACACTTGGTTTGCTCCTTTCGCTCATGGTCATCCTCGGTGTTCGCACCTGGACCGGTGAGAAGGAGTTCGCCGAATGGGGTTGGCGCATCCCCTTCCTGCTGTCGATCTTCCTGCTGGCAATTTCCGTGTGGATTCGCTTGCAAATGGAAGAAAGCCCGATCTTCAAGAAGATCAAGGATGAGGGCAAGCAGTCAAAAGCGCCGCTCAGCGAAGCTTTCGGGCAATGGAAGAACGCCAGGTTTGCGCTCATCGCTCTCTTGGGACTTGTCGCTGGCCAAGCGGTCGTGTGGTATACGGGACAGTTCTACGCCCTGTTCTTCCTGCAAAGCATCTTGCGTGTTGATCCCTTCACCGCCAACGTGCTGATTGCCTGGTCGCTCATCCTGGGTACGGCAGGGTTTGTGATCTTTGGTTCGCTGTCCGATCATATCGGTCGCAAGCCGATCATTCTGGCTGGCATGGTCCTGGCTGTCCTCACCTATTTCCCGGTGTTTCAGTTCATTACCGCCACCGCCAACCCGCAGCTTGACCGGGCCCAGCAGACAACCAAGGTAACGGTCATCGCCGCCAAGGATGACTGCTCGTTCCAGTTCAACCCGACGGGTACGTCCAAATTCACCAATTCCTGTGATGTGGCGAAGGCTCTGCTGGCCCGCAACTCAGTGAATTACTCGGTCGAACCTGCACCCGCTGGCTCAATCGCGAAAATCAAGGTCGGCAATACCGAAGTACCGGCTTATGATTTGAGCAAGCTGACGGGGGACGCGGTCCGCACCACACCTGCGGCCTTCACCAAGTCTGTCAATGAAGCGCTTGCGGCGGGTGGCTATCCGATGGCAGGCCAGCCCAATCCGGAGCTGGTGAAGATGTCTGGCTTCTTTGACATCTTCCGCGCCCAGACCTTCGGGCTTGTCCTGGTTCTGACCTATCTCGTCATCCTGGTAACCATGGTCTACGGACCAATTGCTGCAGCCCTGGTCGAGCTCTTCCCGACCCGCATCCGCTACACCGGTATGTCGCTGCCCTACCACATCGGCAATGGCTGGTTCGGCGGATTGATGCCGGCAACGGCCTTTGCCATGATCGCCCAGACTGGCGACCCCTATTTCGGTCTCTGGTATCCGCTGGTGATTGCTGCCGGATGCTTCGTGATCGGTCTGTTCTTCTTCACTGATAATTACAAGAAGGACATCTTCGCCGAAGACAACAAGTAACTCCTGCACCTATCGTCATTGCGGGCGTCAGGACGTCGATCCTGACGCCCGCACCTGTTTTGTCGCATTGTTTCCGGCCAACCGTTATTCACCTGGCCGCAAAAGGCTCTGGCGCCGGTGCTGATGGCCGAGTGTCATCGAAGCACCCCGACCAGGCTGAACTCTCTTTGGCCGCGCTCGTGGCCTGAAGGCGACGCAGGCAGTCGAAAGCCGCCATCCCGTTAATTCAAGACAGCGATGACAGGCGCGGGCATCATCGCCCCGGCCATTGATGCTCTCGACGCACCCGGTTACGTTTGGCACAGTCGACTGATGCCGCTAGCCTGCTTCTCCGACCACGGACCTGAAACCACTGATGATGACACATGCAACGGTAACACGGGTTGACGGGCACCATGTGAGCAGAGGCCCGTGACCGGGATATCCATCCGTTTCTGGGGCGTTGGCGGCTCGATGCCGGCGCGCGCTTCCAGGCGCCGCATGTTTGGCGTGCAGACATGCTGTTTTGAAATCCGCGCCGGCCATCAGCGTCTTATCATCGATGCCGGCACCGGCATTGCCGATCTCGGCCACAGCCTGGCGGACGATGACGCCGCCGCGCTCGACATTCTGCTCACCCATTGTCATTGGGACCATATCTTCGGCTTGACCGGCTTTTCGCCCATGTTCGCCAGCGGGCGGAAGATCAATCTGCGCTTTGCCGCCCTGTCGGGCGAAAGTCCTGCGGATGTTCTCGATGCCTTGTTCAAGCCGCCCTATTTTCCGCTTGCCCCGGGTGATCTGCGCAGCACGATTTCACTGCAGACGATCGCGCCTGCAATCCCCTTCACCCTGGATGCCCTGACGGTGCGCCCCATCGCGCTCAATCATCCAAACGGGGCCAGCGGATTTCGGATCGACAGCAGCGATGCCGCGATCGCCATCATCACCGACCACGAACACGGCGTGGGGGCAATCGATGACGAGATCGTCAAGCTGTGCGCCAATGTCGACCTGCTCATCTATGATGCCATGTGGGACGGCGATGTCGACTATCAGGCGCATCGCGGCTGGGGCCATTCGACCTGGCAGGCCGGCCTTGACATCCTGCGGCGGGCAGGGGGCAAGCGGCTCGTCTGCGTCCATCACGATCCACGGCTGAGCGATGAGGACCTGTCCGCGCGCGAAAGGCGGCTGCAGAGCGAGCATCCGGACAGTCTGTTTGCGCGCGAAGGGATGACGTTGAGGACATGAGCGCAGCGCGATGAAACCATTGTTTGCCTATATCTGGGAGCATTCAAGGCGCGAGCAATTGCTTATCCTGCTCGTGGTGCTTCTGTCGTTTCCGTTCTATTTCTATTCGCTCGATCTGCCGAAATATATCGTCTCGGACGCCATTCAGGGCCGCGCCTTTGCGGCTGGAAAAACCGAAGCCGTTCTGTTCCATCTGGCGCTGACCCTGCCAGGTTTTCTGGGTGGCGCCCATGTCGAGCTTTTCTCCGGCATCAGCCTGTCGCGGCTGCCTTATCTCTTTGCCTTGAGCGCGCTCTTCCTGCTGCTTGTCGTTATCAACGGCGTGTTCAAATATATCATCAATATGCGCAAGGGGGCGCTCGGCGAGCGTCTGCTGCAATATCTGCGCTTTGATCTTTTTTCGCTCCTGCTGCGCTTCTCGCCCGAGGCTCTGCGCAACGTCAAGGCGTCGGAAGCCGCCACCATCATCAAGGACGAGGTCGAACCCATCGGTGGCTTTGTCGGCGATGCCTTCATTCAACCCGTCTTCCTCGGTGGTCAGGCGCTGACGGCTCTCACCTTCATCCTCCTGCAAAGCCCGATTCTTGGATTTCTGGCCGGGCTGATTGTCTTTGTTCAGGCAGCCGTCATCCCGCGCTTGCGCCGCGAGCAGATACGGCTCGGCAAGGAGCGCCAATTGCGCTCACGCGCCCTGGCCGGGCGTATCGGCGAAGTGGTGGACGGCATCAGTGAGGTCGGCAATCACGGTACCAGCGCGTTTGAGCGCCAGCGCATCGGCGGCATGCTCGAACAACTCTTCACCATCCGCTACCGGCTCTACGGCCGCAAATTCGCAGTCAAATTTGCCAATAATTTGCTGGCCCAGATGACGCCCTTCCTCTTTTACACGCTGGGTGGCGTCGCTGCCCTGCGGGGCGAGATCGATATTGGTCAGCTGGTCGCTGTCATTGCCGCCTATCGCGAATTGCCGCCACCCGTGAAAGAACTCATCGACTGGGACCAGCAGCGCCTCGATGTCGATGTCAAATACCAGCAGGTCGTGGAACAATTCAGCGCCGGCGTGGCGCCGAGCGTCCCATCCCCCTCAACCGCCGACATGCCCGACCTCATCAACGGCTCGATCGTCATCCAGGGCCTGAAGGTGATGAGCGCAAGTGACGACGTTCTGGTCGATGGCATCAATCTTACTTTGCCGCTTGGCAAGCACGTCGTGCTGGCTGAGCGGGCTGGCGATGGCGCGCGCACCCTGGCGCAAATCCTTGGCCGCCGCCTCAGCCTGTACACAGGCTCGATCCGCATCAACGGTGCTGATCTGTCAACCCTGCCCGTCTCGCTCCACGGGCGCCACGTCGCCCACGCCATCCCTGATGCCGCCATCTTCGACGGCAGCATCCGCGACAATCTCATTTACAGTCTGCAGCAGCGGGTCAACGAGCCCGACATGCATGGTGTTGCGGTGGCGGCGGACTGTGTGGATTATTCACTGGCGGGCGTTGAGGACGCAGCCGGCCTTGATCACGCGATTGGCGAGGTTCTGCGCGATGTTGGTCTCGACGAGGCGGTCTTCCGCTTTGGTTTGGCCCGCAAGCTTGAGTCCGGTGGCGATGGGCTCGTGGAGCACATGGTGGAATTGCGCGGCGATGTGCGCCGTCAACTTGATGAAAGCGGGCTTGCCGCGCTGGTCGAACCCTTCGATGCCGATGCCTACAACGACAATTCGACCATTGGCGAAAACCTGCTGTTCGGCGTTCCTCTCGGTGAAGCGATGCGTGACACCAACCTCGCCATGTTGCCGTTCACCCGCCAGCTGCTTGATCAATGCGGGTTAAGCGAAGGCCTGGCGCTGACCGGCCGGCGCATCGCGGTAACGATGGTCGAGATTTTCACCGGCGTCTCGTCCGACCATTTCCTGTTCGAGCAATTCTCCTTCATTTCGGCCGACGAACTCGACGATTTCCGCGACATGCTGGGCCGCACCGACGGTCCCGTCGCCACGTTCAGCAGCGCCGACCGTGACCGCCTGGTGGCGCTCGCTTTCCTTTACGTTGAACCGCGGCACCGCCTGGGTCTGCTTGATGCCGCGCTGCGCGACAAGATCCTGTTGGCCCGTCACCAGTTCCGCCGTGGCGCGCCAAGTGACCTGGCAACCAGCATCGAATTCTACGACAGCGAACGCTATTGCACGGCCGCGCCGCTGCGCGACAACCTGCTCTTTGGACGCATCACCTACGGAGCGTCTGGCGCGGCGGAGAAAGTGACAACCGCCATTCGCCAGTTATTGATCAAGCGGGGCTTCGATGTCGCCGTCTTCCGCCTGGGCCTCGAACAGCCCTGCGGACACGCCGGGCGTCTGCTGTTCCCCGCCCAGCGCAGCGCCATTGCTCTTGCCCGCTGCCTGATGAAACGCCCGGATATTCTGATCATCAACGAAGGCGTTCTCAACGCCAGCGAACCTGATGGCGCTGCCCTGCTTGAGAGGCTTCGCCGGCGCATGGCGGGCAAGTCCCTGTTTGTCGTCCTGCGTGCCGGCGACCCGGCAACCGGCTTCGATGCGCGCATCGAGCTTGCCGCGGGCAAAGTCGTCAGTGGCCTTGCTGCCGCCGAACGCGACACGCCCGAACCAGCCGCGCGCGCCGCCAGTGACAGTGCCGAATTGGGAGCGCTGCAAGCAGTGCCTATGTTCGCTGATGTCGATCTTGCCCGTCTCAAGCTGCTGGCCTTCACCAGCGAGCGTTTGACCTATCGGGCGGGCGACGTCGTGTTCAGGCAGGGTGATCCATCCGATTCGGCCTATGTTCTGATTTCCGGGAGAGCCGACATCATCATCAACACGGCCGACGGCCCGATGACCGTCAACACCGTCAGCCGCGGGGCGATCGTCGGTGAGATCGGTATCATTACCGGTGCGCCCCGTTCCGCAACCATCCGCGCGCTTGAGGATATCAGCGTGCTTTGCCTGCGCCAGGATATCTTCCTCAGCCTGATGAGCGAATTCCCTGAAATGTCGCTTGCCGTGACGCGCCTCGTCGTCCGCCGCCTGCAGGATAACATTGCCACCCTGCAATCACAGCGGCGGTGATCGACGCGCGGCGTTACTTGTCGTCCATCGTCGTACTGCCATCCCAATCAGCAGGTGGTGGCGCAAGCAGCAGGGCGGTAGCCCGCTTGCTATAGACGTCATAAAGCCCGGCAAGCCGCAAAGGTGCTAGCGCGCGCGCCGCGTTCGCCTTGTCGATGACGGCCTCGAAGCGTCGTTCGCGATAGGCGTCAAGCACCTCGTGATGGGCAAGACGATACGCGGCGAAATCGCCGCGCGCGGCCTCTTCCTCGCTGCCCATCAGCGTGAAGAGACGCGTTGCCTGCACCTTGCCCTTGAGCCGCACGAGATCGACTTCGATCCACGGCAGGTCAGGCGCGAGATCGTGCGTGGTCTCCGCCGCCAGCAGATCAACGCCCAGATATTTGGTGGCCCCTTCCAGACGGGAGGCGACGTTGACTTCGTCCCCGATCGCTGAGTAGTCGAACCGCCGGGTTGACCCGAGATTGCCGACGCAGCACTCGCCCGTGTTCAGTCCGATACCGAAGCGGGCAATCGGGAAATGTCGCCCCTGGGCGCTTGCCTGCGCCTGCCAGCGCTGGTTCAGTTCCGCCAGCCGGTCGATCATCAAAAGCGCGGTCCGGCCTGCATTGATGGCGTGCTTGTCGTCATCAAGCGGCGCGTTCCAGAACGCCATGATGGCGTCCCCCATATATTTGTCGACCGTGCCATTGTGATCGAGGACAAGGTCGGTCATCGGCGTCAGATAATCATTCATGAAGCGCGTAAGTTCCTGCGCGCTCATGCCTTCGGAGAGCGTGGTGAAGCTGCGCAGATCGCAGAACATGAGGGTGAGCGTGCGGTTCTCTCCGCCAAGGACAAGACGGCTTGGATCACCCGCAAGCCGCTCGACGACGGCCGGCGCGACAAAGCGCTCAAAGGCTGAACGCACCTGCCGCTTCTGCGCCTGCTCCTGCCAGTAGAGGCACGATAGCCCGGCGAGATAGATGACGCCCCCGGAGGCGCTCGGCACCACCGGGTCAACGAGGATGCCGCCTTGATGAAAAAGGTACCAGCTGCCGCCAACCAGCACAGCAACAACGCCAGCCCCGAGAAGGCCAAGGATAATGGCCGGCGTGCGCGGCAGGAACACCATGAAAATGACGCAGGAAAGGATAGCCAGCGCCGCTTCAGCGCCCAGCGCCCAGTCCGGCCGGCTGAGTTGGCCGCCGGCGATGATGTGCTCGACCAGCTGGGCGTGAACTTCGACACCCGGGATGGTCGCGTCGATAGGTGTGGTGCGCTGGTCAAGCAGCCCTGCCGCGCTGGAGCCGATGAAGAAAATGCGCCCTTCGATCTCGTCTGGTTTGATCTCGTCGGCGAGGATCTGCCAGGCCGGCACGAAGCGTCGCGGTTCATGAGCGGAGAACCGCACCCGGACATCGCCGCTTGACCCCGTATCGATCACAAATTGCCCGATCTTGACGGCGTTGACACCGGTTGCAGCGCCAAAGGCGGTTTCCCCGCTGGCGTTGGATGATTTGACGATGACCGTATCGACGCCCTGCGCCACCCTGAGCGCTTCGGCGGCAAGTCCAAGAGCTAATTTTCCGCCAACTCCGAGAAGGACCGGCACCCGCCTGATCGTCTGATCGCGATCAGGCAACCAGTTGAGCATGCCGATGCCGCTGGCCTGCGCCGCGAAGTCGGGCAGTGGCAGAACGGCAGAGGCGAACCGTGGCACGAACTGCGCCGGATCATCGCCCGCCGTTACCCATCCATGCTTTTGCGGCAAGGTGATCGTGAGCGGCGAGGCGGTGGCAATAGCCCCAAGAACGACGGGCTTGCCGGCGATGGCCGCAGCAAACACCGCATCATTGGTCGGCAGATCAACGATATCGCGCGCCACCGCGTCACGTGCAGCCGATGGCGGCAGGAGCGACAATATCTGGTCAGGGCTCGTGCGATCGCCCTCGGCAAGCGCGATGTCGAAGGCGACCACGGCAGCGCCCATCGCCGACAGCTTGTCGACCAGTTGCGCCATGCGGGTGCGCGGCCAAGGCCACTGGCCGATGCGGGTAAGCGAAGCATCATCGATATCGATGATGCGCACCGGGGCGTCCGCATCCCATTGTCGCGGCGACAGGCGCTGGTAGCTGTCGAATACCAGATCGCGCAGCGGCGCGAGGGCGTGCGGTGCGGCGATCTCGAAAAAGACAATAAGGGCAAAGGGAATGCCGACCACCAGCCAGTATAATCGGTTCGCGTAGCGCATGCCCGGCTTCAAGCCCCTCGTCTGGCGATGTCCGTCTGGCGCAAGGCATCCTTGATCCCGGGTGCGCGCTCGATTACCGCTGCAAGATCACGCTTGGAGAGCGATAACAATTTCGTCCGGCCCTTTGCATTCACCGTCGCGCTCCGTGGCTCGTCGGTGAGCAGGGCATGTTCACCGAAATAATCACCGCTGTCGAGACGGATCGGTCCCCCTTCGGTTGCAACCTCGACGCTGCCGCCAAGGATGAAATACATGCGCTCACCCGGTTCGCCACGACGGATGATGACCGCGCCGTCTTCAAATGATTCTGCATTGAGCTGCTCGGCGATAGCCGCGATGGCGGCGGCCGGCAGGCTCCTGAACAGCGGGACGCGCGCCACCATGTTCCACGTCACCACGAAGCTGCGCTTTGCCAATGTCGCGTCAAACGCGGACGCAATGACGCCCATGGGGAGCGCCAGCACGAGAAAGCCGCTGATACTGAGAATGACATAGAGCACTTGCCCGAGGCGGGTATCGGGCGTGCTGTCATCGCCGCTGGCACCCGTCACGGTGCTGATCGTCCACCAGATGACACTGGTCAGATGGCCGAATTCCTCTGGCTGACCGGCCCGCTCAAGCAGGAAAATCGCACTGCCGAAGATCATCCCGATCATGCCAACGATGATGGCGCTGGCAAAGAGGGCTTGGCGACCCAGCATCAGCGCCTGGCCAAGCGCGCTCAGCATCGGCGAATAACGCACCAGTTTGAGGCAGCGCGGCAGGGCGAGCGCCGTGGCGCGTTCAAGCGAAAGAGAGCCCGTGAGGAAGGCAAGAATGCCGGCCAGAATATAAAGATCGAGCAGGGCACCGGCCGATGAGGCATGCATCCATCGCGCCGCGACAGGTCCCATCGCCGCAAAACGGGGATTGTCGGGTGCCGCCCACAGGCGAAAGCCGTATTCGCTGCCAAGAACGATCAGCATGAGGGTTTCGCTGAAGGGCGGCACCCGGGAGGAAATGCCAAGGTCAGGCTCGATTGCCAGAACCAGAATGAGCAGGCTGACGATGATCGAGGCTGCCAGAAAATGATGAAGCCTGCCGCCCCAGGCACCCGCAAGGGCTCCATCCTCCAGCAACGTGAAATACTGCGCCCTGGTCATCGCCACATTCCGGGTTAGCCAGCCGCCAGCCAATAAGGCGACGTCGACAGAAGGGCGCGCCGTCTAGCGCCGCGCCGCAAAGATGCCGGCGGCGTTGTAAACCCCCGGCCCGCTTGGCGGCGTGCCGGTGATGGTAAATTGTCCGCCCTGTTCAAGCGGTGCGGTGCCAGCCCCGGTATTGGGGCCGAAGAACGAGCCCTGGAGCGATCCGCTGGCAGGGACAGGACTTCCACTCGTGGCGAAACTGCCGTTGAAATTGGCCCGGTTGGCTGAGTTCAGCGTACTCGTCCCGGCATAATTGCGCTGGTCGAAGGTGAAGGCGAGACTGCCCGTTCCCTGGCCGAAATTGACGGTATGATTGAAGGTGCCGCCCGCGACGTAATTGGTGCCCGTATTGGTCACAGGCGCGCTGGTACTGCCTGGTCCGAATTGCACGTTGCCGATGATGTGGCCGTTATAGGTAGCACTGCCGGTCGTCGGGATAAGCGAGCGATCAGACAATTGTCCGGCGACCCACGTCAGAAGATGTCCGCGCTCCTGATCATTGCCGCCACCAGCATTGTCGCGGACCGCGCGAGTTGACCAGAAGCCCCATTTGGTGAATTCGCACTGGCAAGGCGTGATGTCGGTCGCGGCGATGACAGCCTGTGCCGCTGCCGGATTGGTGCCGGTGATCGTATCCCAGCTGGTCAATCCCGATTGAATGTTTCGATAGGTGCCACTGCCGGTGGAACTGATGTAAGGGGCCGGCGAATCGGTTTGGGGGGCCGTTGTGTTTGGATCGCGGACCGTGCGATCACGAAGGGCAAAGGTATTTGTGTCGATATAGGTGCTGCGCGCTGCCTGTGTCGTGTTGAGATTGCCAAATTGATAGGTGCCGTTCACCAACCGAGAGCCAGCCGTACGGCTGGCCAGTTGAATATCGGCCGAGGCGCGCGATGTGCCGCCATCTAAAACGAGCGCAACATCGCTGCCATCTCCGTTTCGTCCCGTCACAGTCACAAACTGCGTGGCGATGCGATTGCCCGAGGCATCAAATGTTCCCGTCTCCAGGATTCCGCCCGCATAGCCGGCGAGCGACAGATTTGGTCGGTTTGCTCCAAGGCTGGCGGGAACCGAGGTCGAAGCAACTGATTGAGTGAAGGTATAATTTTGTCCATTGCCAGGTATGGTACCACCGAACTGGGAGGCAACATCGGCAACGGGCTGGTTGGCGCGATTGTAATCGTTTTGATCAATGGTCAAAGATACGGGAATGCGGCTGCC
Source organism: Raskinella chloraquaticus (SeqCode) (assembly GCF_021731865.1). Lineage (NCBI taxonomy): Bacteria > Pseudomonadati > Pseudomonadota > Alphaproteobacteria > Hyphomicrobiales > Phreatobacteraceae > Raskinella (SeqCode) > Raskinella chloraquaticus (SeqCode). The sequence goes on from NZ_JAKFWN010000002.1 coordinate 41,666, forward strand.
ATCGCTCGCTAATTGCACGCTTCCTGGAACAGACGAGATAGCTGAAACCGCGAAGGCTGCTCGTTGTGTTGCTGATTGCCGCGAAGACGCTTGAATCCCGCCATTATAGATCGTTTCCTGTCCTGCCGTGAAGAACGCTTCGGTCACGACCGAGAACACCGAGGTCTGCGCTGCGCCGCGCCCGGTGATGCCAAAGCCGACCTGCAGGGTGCGGATGGTTTCGCTGGAGGCTAAATTGTCAGCACCGCCAACTCTGTAACCAAGAAGGGGCGTGGTGGTAACTTGCGTTGGGCCGACAAAAAGCGCGGTCAGATAAGGGACAGAGGACCCAGCTCCCGCACTCACACTGTAGGCGAGGGCGCGCGGGGCAAGAGAAGCTTGGATGTTTTGAACAAGTGGCGCTGCTGCTGTCGTCGTCGATGTTACCTGCGTTGACTGGCGGGTGTCGGTGACGCTTTGATTGGTGGAGCCGGTTTGCTGCGCCACCTGATTGGTCGATTGTGTCGTCGACAGCACCACATTTGACTGCGAGCGATCGCCTGCCAGCTGCGTGTTGGCTGTGGTGTCGCTGGGGGGCGTGGCGCTGCCGCCTGTTTGTCCTGACTGGCTCGTCGTCTGGCCGGTTGCGGTTGCCAGCACCTGCGGGGGGGTGCGTGTTGGCTGCGAGGGCGACTGGCCCTGGCCAACGGTTGTCGTATAGCCCTGCACCATCGTCACCGTGCCGCCGGCAAGGCCGGTGACGGTCGCAGAGCCAACGATGCTGGACGTGGTCTGCGTCTGGCTCTGCGGGTTGAACGACGTGGTGGCGACCGCCCCGCGCAGGCCGATGGTGGCGACCGGTGTCTTGATTTCGGCATTGCCATTATGGCTGATCTGCCCGCCGACGAAGCGCAGCGCCCCCTTGGCAAGGCCGATGCTCATTTTGCCGTCGCGCTTTGCTGGATCATAGACGTATTCATTGATCACAACATCGCTGTTGGGGCCGATATTGAGCGTCGATTTATCAAGAAACACCAGCTGCAGCGAGCCTGCGCCTGAGGTGACAAAGCGCTCCTTGAAGATGACCTGACTGCCTAGCGTCACCTGTTTTGTCCCACCGCCCGGCGGCGTGCTTTGGGTGAGCGGATTGACCGCGCCGGTGGTGCCGACATTCTGTGCCAACCCGTTGCTGGCAAGCGCACACACGCTCGCCCCCATCAGGAGAACGGCGTGACGGGTTTTAATCATGGATGAGCTTGCCATCGTCTTTCCCCTCAGAACCGTAACGTCGGACCGACCACCACCGTCCAATTGTGGTAGCGGAAATTGGGCAGGGTGGAGGCGTTGTTCTGCAACAAGACCTGAGCCGCAAACCCGAGATTTTCAGTAAGCGGCGCATCAAGCGACAGACCGACGCGGAATTCGCGATCCCGACGGTTGGTCGCCGGATCAATCAGCTGGTTGGGCAGCCCGTATCGTGTCCAGATCTGGCCGACAGTCGGTGTCAATGTCCAGCGCAAGGGGGCATCAATAAACGGCGCGCGGAACTCCCACTGAATGCCGATATCATAGGATTGCTGGACAAAAGCATTATAGGCAAAGAGCGAATTCGTCGCGTTATCGGCATAAGCGATACGACCAAACACCCTGAGCCCGTCGACGACCGGAACGAGAGCCGATAGCGACCCCGTCGACAGCACGCCCGTCTGCTCTCCAGCGACCGGGAATTTGTTTGAATTCTCAAAGGCGCGACGCCGCGAATCACCCACCGCTTCGAAGCTCACCCAGGGCGTCGGGATGGTGATGGCCGCGCCATAGCCGGTCGCCGTCTGGTAGCCCGTGCGGCCGAGACTTGTCACATTCACCAGCCCATAGGGGCGCACCGTCACACCGGGAAAAACATCGGGTGCCACATTGATGCGTGGCCCGGAGGTAATCTCAACCAGACCGATATCGAATTCAGGGTTGCGGTTCTGGCGTGAGATATAGCCCGACACTGTCGTCTCGAGCGTGTCGCCGCGCCCGTTCTCGATGGTCTGGACATGGCGCACGCCACCGAGGAAAAAACTGTTCCAGTCATTGCGCCGGCCGAATTGCTGATTGAGCACGGCATCAAAGCCAAGCGCTCTGACGTTCAGCGATGATGGCCCGGCATTGACGTTGGACTGATAGCGCGCGCCAGACTGGAAATAGCCTGAAAACTGGCTGGGATTATCGCGACGATCGATCTCCTGGATGAAGGCCTGGGCGCGCGCGCGCACTTCTTCCGGCACGCCCTCGCCCTCGACCGCGCTGGTGAAGTAGACGCGTGCCTGGCCGTAGGCTTTGAGCTTGTAATAAAGAACGCCGAGTTCGAGCCGCACGCGCGACAATTTCGGATTGTAGAAGAGCAGGCGTTCAAGCGCGCCAATCGCCGCTTCGTCCTCGTCAAGCGCGGCGGCCACCTGGGCAAACCTGAACGACGCGTCAAGATCCGACGGGTTTTTCAGCGTGATCAGAAAGAGTTGTTCGTATTGCTCGCGCGATGGCGGGGCCGTGGCCGTTTGCGCCTGCGCAGAGGATATCGTGGCAACAACGGCGCACAGGCCGGCCACAAGCCAGTTTCGGTGACCGAACCGGCGCCGTCCCCCACCCTGCCTGAAATTTGCAATCACCATGACCACCAAAACTCCGGATGAAGCGGATCGACACATTTCAAAACTCTTCGAAACCGTCTCGGCCTGCAAAAAAGACCGCAATGGATCGGATCGCATACAAATTTCGTAAATCCATACTCCAATCCGGGGAAATTGCCTCGTTTCTTACGAAATTGTAAACGCCCGGGCAGGCGCGGAAAAACTGCTGAAATCGTCGTCAACGTCGAAGTGATGAAAAGTTTGAAGAATTTATAACAACTTACGAGCGTAAATTGAGCGCGCAAGAAATGCCACACCTATGACGTAACGGAAGATTTGTGCGAATTGTTGCAAAATAAGCACAATGAATCGAGCCTTCGGCGCAACAAAAAGGGCGGCAAATCGCGACCGGAGCCCGGCTGTTTGGTCAGCCTGGCCGTATCTCAAGCGGCGTGTTGCTTGACAGCGACACCGGCATACCGTGAAGGCGCTAAAGCGCATATTGCTCTTGCGTTGCCGGCGCGATCTACTAAAAGTGCTTTTTCATGAGCAAAGGATCAGCCGGATCACCGCATTTGGTTTGTCGTCGTGCCAAGGTTCAGGGCCAAAGTTCAGGATAGAGATACGCAACCAATGAAAAAGACAGCCTTTGCGGTTCTGTTGATGTGCCAGCTGATGGTCTTTGGGCGCCCAGTTCATGCAGCCGACCTTCTGAACACCACGCCTGCGCCGCCACCGGCGGCGCCAGTCGCGCTATCGCCCTTTTCCGGCTTCGAGGCCCGCTTCGGCGGTATCGCGCATTCCCTGCTGCACCGCGCCGAGCAGAGCGCCGACATCAATCTCGAAATCCTCAGCCCGCGCTACGGAAACGCTTCCGGCAATCCCTTTCTTGATTTTGTCATTCGCCCGCGCCTCGTCGCCGGTGGCAACATCAACCTCGACCGTTTCCGCAATCAGGCTTATGCCGGTCTCGTCTGGACCTTCGACTTCAATGATCGTTTTGCCTTTGAACTGGGCTGGAACGCTCTCGTCCATGACGGGCCGAACAATCCCGGGGTCGGATCAAACCAGCTTGCCCTGGGTTGCAGTCTCCTTTTTCGTGAATCCTTCGCCTTCACCTACAAATTTGCCGATAACTGGAAAGTTGTCGCCTCCTTCGATCACGGTTCGAATGCAGGATTCTGCCGGCGCAATGTCGGCATCAACAATGCCGGCGTAAAGATCGGCTATACGTTCTAGTTTTTGCCATGGCGGCTGAGGTCGGTGATCGGACGCCAGGCCTCGCGATTGCTTCCGTCAGGGGGCCATGGTGAGTGCGAGATTATCGCTGTAGGTATTCACAAGCAGTGTGAACGGGTCGCCTGATCGCAACAAATCGACCTTGAGGCGATTCCAGATAACCTGGTCGCGGATAAGCCGCGCCACCTCGCGCCCCGGGTCGGTCATGTGCCTGACACGCCACGAGCGATTGCCATCCCAGTCAGAATGCAAAACGATATCGATGGCACCGGCAGCGTCAAGCTGATGGATGGCGGTGGTTGCGGCAGGTGTATCGAATAACGGGGGCGTTGTTGCCAGCGCCGAGGATCCGAGCTGGTCGGCCTCGGCAATCGCCAACAGCGTCAGGCGCGTCATATCCATCTGGTGCATTGACACAAGGTATCCTTCCTTGCGGAAAAGCGCAGGTTGAAGCCCTGGTTAAACCAGCTGCGCCCTAAAGCTGATCTAACCCGTTCATTCAAATGCGTTGCAATCGCCACTTTCCAGCGCTGGCGTGGTTGTTCGCTGGCGCCGCTTCGGCTAAAGCGCGTGCTTCCTTATACCTTTGAGGGCATCCTGCAGCGATGACGCCGACAGCCGCCGACAAAGCCTCACCCACTGCGCCCCTGCGCCGGCTTTGGCATGGCTGGCTGAAACCCTATTCCGGGTGGATTGCTCTCAACCTGGTGGCCATTGCCGGTGTCGCCGCCAGCACGTCGGGTTATCCGCTGCTGATCAACTGGGCCTTCGAGCGCGTCGCCGTGGCTGATGCGTCAGCCCTCCTCTTCACGCCGCTCTGGGTGATCATGCTGACGAGCGGCAAGGGCATCAGCCTCTACGCCCACAACGCGCTCACCAACCTCGTTGCATCCCGCGTTGTCCGTGACCTGCAGATCGCCATGTTCGGGCATCTCATCCGCGCTGACCTGCTTGATCTGCGCCACGAGGGGACGAACGCCCTGACCCAGCGCTTCTCGACCGACCTCGTCTTTGTGCAGAATGCCGTCAGCCGCACCATCACCAGCCTCGTTCGCGACGTGCTGATGATCATCGGGCTCGTTGGCGCCATGTTCTGGCTCGATTGGCAATTATCTCTTGTCGGCCTGCTCATCCTGCCGATTGCCGCCTGGCCTGTCGCGGAAATCGGCCGGCGTTTGCGCCGCACCGCGCGGCGTACCCAGGAACGCATGGGCGAGATGGCCGGGATCATCGGCGAAAGCCTGTCCGGCGCCCGCATGGTGAAAACCTACCAGCTGGAGGATTATGTCGATCATCGTGCCCGCGATTCCTTCGAGGCTCTGCATCATTTGCGCGTGAGCGCCGCCAATCAGTTTGGACGCGTCGAGCCCATACTTGAGGCGCTGGGCGGCTTTGCGGTGGCGGGCATCCTCATTCTCATCGGCTGGCGTCTGTCGTCAGGCGGATCGACGATCGGACAATTCACCGGGTTTGTCTCTGCCTTGCTGATCGCTGCCCAGCCCATGCGCTCCTTGGGGTCGATCAACGCCGTTTTGCAGGAAGGCAGTGCCGCGCTTGACCGTATTTTCCAGCTCATTGATCGCCCGCCAGCCATCACCGACGCGCCAGGCGCCCGACCGTTGGCGATCAGCGACGGACGCCTCGTTTTCTCCGCCGTCTCGCATCGCTTCGCCGATAACACGCAGGCACTCGATGATGTGTCGTTTGCGGTTCCAGGCGGCACCACGCTTGCCCTCGTCGGTCGGTCGGGCGCGGGCAAATCAACGATCTTCAATCTTATTCCCCGCCTTTATGATGCAAGCGCCGGCTCGATCACCATCGACGGACAGGCTGTCATGGCGGTAACCCTTGCCTCCCTGCGCTCGCAGATTGCGCTGGTGAGCCAGGACGCGGTGATTTTCGACGATACCATCGCCGCCAACATCGCATTCGGCAGACCGGGCGCGGCGATGGCGGATATCGAAGCGGCCGCACGGGCCGCGGCAGCCCATGATTTCATCATGGCATCATCGCAAGGGTATCAGACACCGCTCGGCGAGGGCGGCGCCCGATTGTCAGGCGGCGAGCGTCAGCGGCTGGCGCTGGCCCGTGCCATTCTCAAGGACGCGCCGATCCTGCTTCTCGATGAAGCGACATCAGCGCTTGACGCTGCGTCCGAGCAATTGGTGCAGGATGCCTTGAAGAAACTGACCGCCGGGCGCACGACGCTCATTATTGCCCATCGTCTGGCAACGATACGTGATGCTGATGCCATCGTCGTGCTTGATGAGGGCAGGGTGGTTGAAAGCGGCACGCATGAGACGCTGCTTGCCGCCGATGGCGCTTACGCGGCGTTCCATCGCCTGCAGTTTCGCATCGACTGACGCCTATTCACGCCGCAGGATCTTGTCGACGATGAAGCTGCCGATGGCGGCTGGCTTGAAGGAGGCCTTCAACGCCTTCTGATCATAGACGGTGTCAACCCAGTGCATGAAGTCCATCGGTTGCTCGTGCGTGTCGCTGAGATAGCGCGCGAAGAACGCATCGAGCACACCTGTCGGCCCGGCCTTCATATGGCCGTTTCCTGATAATTGGCGCGCTGCGGCTGCGACCGGTACTCCCTCGCGCAGGATCAGATAAAGCGCCGAGGCGATACCGGCACGATCCGCCCCCGATTTACAATGGAAGAGGGCGGGATAGGTAATCCGCTCGATGATCGCTTTGAAGGCATGAATCTGTTCGCGGGTCGGCGGGTCGCGCGACCATAGAATGCAGTTCTCGAGGCTGATGCCCCGCCGCTCGCAGGCCTCCCGCTCAAGCGCGTAGGAGCCAAATTCAGTCGCTCCCCGCAAATTGACGATCGTTCGTATGCCATAGCGCCATTTGAGATAGGCTATCTGCACGGGGTTGGGCTGCGGACCGCGGACAACCTTGTCGCCTACTTTGGCGACATTCCAGTAGACGGGCCGGATGAAGCCATGATCAGCGAATGTCAGGCTGAGCCAGGCGCGGATACGCCGCCCCGGGCTGTCGATGGGCTGCGCCCAACGTTGCCGTGCCGCTTCCACGCGGGTGAGGGGCGGTGAGATCTGGCGGTCAGGCGCGTTCAAGCAAAAATCCCGTTCAGCCCCGGCAAGACGGCGGGACTGATTAGAGGTCTATCGCCGCCAAGGCAACCGCGCCGTGGCGGCCGCGTTGTCTCAATCACGCACCATCGTCATATATTCCTTGTTCGGGCGCATGTCGCTTGCGCTTGCCAAACGGTTGGTCATGTTGAAGAAACCGGCGACGGCAGACATATCCCAGATATCCCGATCGCTGAAGCCGGCAGCGCGAAGCGCTTGGCGATCCGCTTCCTCGATCAACTCGGGTGATTTGCTGAGCTTCCACGCGAAATCGAGCATGGCACGCTGGCGCGGCTCAAGGTCGGCGGCGCGATAATTCATCACCAGCTGTTCGCCGAGCGCCGGTGATTTGGCCAGCCGCCGCACTGCAGCCCCGTGCGCCGTCAGGCAGTAATAGCAATGATTGGCACTTGATACGACGACCGCGATCATTTCGCGCTCCAGCTTGCTGAGGCCCGATGGGCCGATCATCAGCTCGTCGTGGAAAGCGACAAAATTTTTCAGCTTTTGCAGATCGAAGGCATAGGCCTGCAGAACATTGGGAATGAAGCCCAGTTTCTCCTGGCACTTGGCGAAATAACCCTCCATGTCGGCATCCAGCGCCGCCTGGCCGCCAAGTTCAAGGGCAATTACATCCTGCGAATCCGTCATCTTCCTCTCCCCGCTGCCGTCTTTCTCGGCTAGAGCTAGCAGAAGGCCGCCATTTGTCGAAGCGAGCACGGCCATATCAGGGGAGGCTCCCATGCGGGACGACGAAGCAAGCAAGGTCAAACTGATCGCCGACAGCAGCAAGTTGGCCGCAAAGCTGTGCGACGCCCCGCCAGCCTTTGTCCGAACGCTTTTCAAGAGAGCTGCGGCCGAAGACATCCTGGTTTATTCGCCGCAGGACCTCGCCTCCCTCATCGCCACCAGCTGGCGAAATCTCAAGAAGCGCACGGCTGGAAAGCCGGTGATTTCCGTTTTCAACACCGGAGCCGAGGGCAGCCCGCTCGCGGCGGTGACGGTCATCGAGATCCTCAACGACAACATGCCCTTCCTGCTCGATTCGCTGATGGCCGAGATCACGGAAGCAGGCCATGAAATCCGCTTTGTTGTGCATCCTATTCTGCGCGTTGGACGCAGCGAATCAGGCGTTTTGAAGCGGCTTGCCGGCAGCGATGACGAGACGCCCGATATCCGGCAGGAAAGCCTCATTCATCTCCATATCGAGCGCCTTGACGAGGCGGCGCTGACGCGCCTGCGCGATGAGCTGGCAACCACGCTGCGCGATGTGCGCCTTGTCGTCACCGACTGGAAGCCGATGATGGGTCGCGTCCAGCGCGTCGTTGAAGAACTCAAACGCGTACCACCACCCTTGCCGGTCGGCGAATTGAGCGAGGCCATTCATTTTCTCGAATGGCTGATCGGCAATAATTTCACCTTCCTTGGTCTGCGCGAATACGTCGTCGATGGCCGCGGTGCGCGCAGCAAGCTTGCGCCCATGAACAATAGTGGCCTTGGCCTGCTGCGCGATCCAGCCGTCGGCCTGCTGCGACGGGGCCGCGAACCGGTGACGATGACACCTGAATTGCGTGATTTCCTCAGCCAGCCGCGCTCGCTCATCATCACCAAGGCCAATCTGCGCTCGCGTGTGCACCGCCGCACCCATCTCGATTATGTCGGCGTCAAGCTTTTCGACCCCAAGGGCAATCTCACCGGCGAGTTGCGTATCTGCGGCCTCTTCACCTCAACCGCCTATACCGGCGCCGCTCACGCCATCCCCTATCTGCGGCGCAAGGTCGAGAAGGTGATTTCGCAGAGCGGTTTTGATCCGCAGAGCCATTCGGGCAAGGCGCTGGTCAACATTATCGAGCAATTTCCCCGCGATGAGCTGTTCCAGATCGACGAGGAAACGCTGTCGACCTTCGCCCAGCGCATTCTCCAGCTCGATGAGCGCCCGCGCGTGCGCGTGCTGCTGCGTGCCGACAAATTCGACCGCTTCCAGTCTGTCCTCGTCTACCTGCCGCGTGACCGCTACACGACAACGACACGCCTGGAGATCGGCAAGATGCTGGCAGAACGGCTGAGCGGGCGCGTGTCATCGTGGACGGCCGATTATCCCGAAGGCCCGCTCGCCCGACTGCATTTCATTATCGGCCGGCGCGATGTGCCGTTCACCACCAGCGATGCCGGTACACTTGAGACGGCGATCTCGGCGATCCTTAAAACCTGGCGTGACAGCCTCGCCGACGATCTCATGGCGCAATACCCGCCAGCCCGGGCCCGCGCCCTGCGCGCCCGCTATCAGGATGCGTTCGGTGCCGCCTACAGCGATATCCATACGCCCGCTGAAGCGGTCGACGATATCCGTATCCTCGAGCGTCTGCATGAGGGCAGGGAACTGGCGATCAGCTTCTACAAGCCGGACGGCGCGCCTGCCCACGAGCTTGGCCTGAAGCTTTTCCATCGCGGCGGGGCGATCGCGCTGTCAACGCGCGTGCCGCTGCTCGAAGCGATGGGGTTCAAGTCAATCGAGGAATATTCGGTCGACATCATGCCGCAGGGCGACACCAAGGACCCGGTGACGCTTCACGATGTGCGCCTGTCGCGCGGCAGCGACCAGACAAGCGACTTCGCGCCATATTATGACAAGCTCGAAGCCCTGTTCATGGCTGTATGGCAGGGTCGCGCCGAAAGTGATGGCTTCAACGAACTGGTGGTGACAGCCGGCCTCTCCTGGCGGGAGATTGCGCTTGTGCGCGCCATTGCCCGTTATCTGCGGCAGGCACGCCTCCTCTATTCTCAGGACTATATGTGGGCGACCCTGGTCAAGCATGCGGTCGTTGCGGCCGATCTCGTCGCGCTCTTTTCAACCCGCTTCGGGCCGCTGCCCGGCGCCAGCCTGAACGCCCGCTCAGCCCGCCAGGAGGCGATCACGGCGCGCATTCTGGGTCGACTTGCCCATGTCGACAGCCTGGACGAGGACCGCATCCTGCGCCGCTTCCTCAACGTCATTCAATCGATGCTGCGCACCAATTACTACCAGCTCGACGACAACGGCCTGCCCAAGGCGACGATTGCCTTCAAGCTCGATTCGCAGAAGCTTGATCAGCTTCCAGCCCCGCGCCCGTTGGTGGAGATTTCCGTCTATTCGCCGCGCGTCGAGGGCGTTCACCTGCGCTTTGGCAAGATCGCCCGCGGCGGCATCCGCTGGTCCGACCGTCCGCAGGATTTCCGCACCGAGGTCCTGGCGCTGGTGAAAGCCCAGCAGGTGAAGAACGCGGTGATCGTTCCCGTCGGCGCCAAGGGCGGCTTTGTTCCCAAGCATTTGCCACCAGCCTCGGACCGCCAGGCCTGGCTTGCCGAGGGCACGGGCGCCTATCAGGATTTCATCGCCGCCCTCCTCGACCTCACCGATAATATCGATGTCAGCGGCAAGACGGTTGTCCGCCCCAATATCGTCCGCTGGGACGGCGATGATCCCTATCTCGTGGTTGCAGCCGACAAGGGCACCGCCACCTTCTCCGATACGGCAAACGCCATTTCGGCGCGCTATAACCACTGGCTGGGCGATGCCTTCGCCTCGGGTGGCTCGGTTGGCTATGATCACAAGAAAATGGGCATCACCGCGCGTGGCGCCTGGGAAGCGGTGAAGCGCCATTTCCGTGAAGGCGATGTCGATATCCAGTCAACACCCTTCACCGTCGCCGGCGTGGGCGACATGTCGGGGGACGTCTTCGGCAACGGTATGTTGCTGTCAACCAAGATCAGGCTGGTGGCCGCCTTCGACCACCGCGACATCTTCCTCGATCCGTCCCCCGACCCGGCCAAAAGCCATGCCGAGCGCCAGCGTCTGTTCAATCTGCCGCGCTCCTCATGGGCCGATTATGACAAGCGCCTCATCAGTGCGGGCGGCGGCATCTTTCCGCGCAGCGCCAAATCAATCTCGCTGTCGCCGGAAATCCGCGCGCTGCTTGATATCGCCAAGGCGGAGGCGACCCCCCAGGAGGTGATGACCGCCATCCTGCGCGCCCGCGTTGACCTCCTGTGGTTTGGCGGTATCGGCACCTACATCCGTGCCGCCGGCGAGAGCAATGAGGAAGCGGGTGATCGCGCCAATGATGCGATCCGCATCCTTGCAACTGACTTGCGCTGCAAGGCGATCGGCGAGGGTGCCAATCTCGGCATGACACAGCGTGCCCGCATCGAGGCGGCAGGTCAGGGTATCCGGCTCAATACCGACGCCATCGACAATTCAGCCGGCGTCAACACCTCCGACGTCGAGGTCAACATCAAGATCGCGCTGGGAGCGGTCGTGCGTGCGGGCAAATTGACCGAGAAGACCCGCAACACGCTTCTGGCCAGCATGACCGATGAAGTTGGCGCGCTGGTGCTGCGCAACAACTACCTGCAATCGCTCGCGCTCTCCCTGGCCGAGCGGCGTGGTGCAGAGGACCTTGGCTTTGCCCGCCGCCTGATGCGCAATCTCGAACAGGAGGGACGGCTCGACCGGGCCGTTGAATACCTGCCGCAGGACTGGGTGATCGATGAGCGCGCGAGACAGGGCAAGGGGCTGACGCGGCCTGAACTCGCGGTGCTTCTGGCCTATGCCAAATTATCGCTCTTTGACCGTCTGCTGGATAGCCCGGTGCCTGATGACGCCTATCTTGGCAAGGAGCTGGCGCGTTATTTTCCCGTTGACCTCACGCAGCGCTACGCAAGCTTCATTGAAGGTCACCGGCTGCGTCGCGAAATCATCGCCACCATGCTGTCGAACTCGATCATCAATCGCGGAGGGCCAACGCTGGTGCCGCGGATCGTCGACCAGACCGGTGCCAGCGCTGCCGATATCGCCGCAGCCTTCGCTGCAGTGCGCGATTCCTTCAAGTTCACGGCTCTTAACACCGACATTGATCGTCTCGACACGATCATCCCCGGCCAGTTGCAACTCGGCCTTTATGCCGACATTCAAAGCGTCATGATCGATCGCATCGTCTGGTTCCTGCGCAACGCTGCGCTCGACAGGGGATTGACGATTGTGATCGACCGCTTCGGCAAGGCGGTTGATGCGGGCGCTGGTTTTCTTGCGAAAATTCTGCCCGAGGCGGATGCCGAGCGGTTCAGTGCCCGCAAGGCGGAACTGGTCGGCTATCACGTGCCGCCCGTGCTCGCTGCACGGCTCGCCGCCTTGCCCTACCTTGCCCTTATGCCCGACGTCGTGCTGGTTGCCGATGCAACCCGCAAGGATCTGGACGTGGCCGCGCGCACGTTCTTTGCCGTCAGCGCCCATTTCCGTCTGGGTGAGATCGCTGCCCGCGCCGGAACGCTGGCGACCCCGGATTACTACAGCCGCCTGGCGCTTGATCGCGCTTTGTCGGATCTCTCAACCGCCGCGCGGCGCATCGCGGCCGCGGTGCTGAAAGCCGGCGGTATGGCAGGCTGGGCAAAACGCACCGGCCCGGCGGTCGAACGCACCCACAATGCCGTGAGCGACATTGCCGGAGGCGGCGATCTGTCGGTCGCCAAGCTTGCTGTCGCCGCCGGTCTGCTGGGGGATCTCGCCGGGAACTGACACGACCGGGTCAGCTCAATGCCGGAAGTGACGGGTGCCTGTGAAGACCATGGCAAGCCCGGCGGCATCGGCAGCAGCGATCACGTCTTTGTCGCGGATCGATCCACCAGGCTGGATGACGGCTGTCACGCCCGCTTGAATGAGGACATCAAGCCCGTCGGCGAAGGGGAAGAAGGCGTCGGATGCGGCAACAGACCCGCGCGTTGACAACGCCTCGTCACGAGCCGCGCTCACCGCATCGCGCGCTTTGCGAACGGCGCTCAGGGCCGAATCAACCCGGCTCATCTGCCCGGCGCCGATGCCGACCGTCGCGCCGTCCTTCGCATAGACGATAGCGTTCGATTTCACGTGCTTGGCGACGCGGGCAGCAAACACAAGATCGATCGTTTCACTGGTCGTTGGCGCGCGCCTCGTCACGACTTTAAGCCCATCGGCCTGCGCCGAGAGATGATCTCGCGTCTGCACCAGCATGCCGCCGGCGACCGATTTGAAACTTGTGCCGGCGGCGGCGGGATCGGGAAGCGCATCGGTGATCAGAAGGCGCAGATCCTTGCGGGTGGCAATGATGCGCCGCGCTTCCTCATCAGCACCCGGCGCGATGATGACCTCGGTGAAAATCTTGATCATGGCGCTCGCCGCCGCGCCGTCGAGCGGGCGGTTGGCGGCGATGATGCCGCCGAAGGCCGAGACCGGATCGCAGGCAAGGGCCCGCTGATAGGCCTCCGCCAAAGTAGCACCCTGCGCCACGCCGCACGGATTGGCATGCTTGACGATGACAATCGCCGCAGTGCTGGCAGCGTCGAATTCAGCGACGCATTCGAACGCAGCGTCCGTATCGTTGAGGTTGTTGTAGGACAGCTCCTTGCCATGGAGCTGGATGGCGCTTGCCACCCCGGCGCGAACCTCGCCAGTGCGGTAGAAGCCTGCCTGCTGGTGGGGATTTTCGCCATAGCGTAATTTCTGGATCAGCGGCCCGCCGAAAACGCGGCGCGAAGGCTCTGTGACGCCCAGCGCCGCATGCATCCATTCGCCGATACGCGCATCGTAATGGGCGGTGCGGGCAAAGGCCTTGGCGGCCATCTCCTTGCGAAAGACGAGGCTCGTCCTGCCATGATGGGCATCCATCTGCACTAGCAGTGCCTGATAATCCTCGATATCCGTCAAAACGACGACATGGTCATGATTTTTGGCTGCGGCGCGGATCATTGCCGGCCCGCCAATGTAGATATTCTCGACGATGTCGTCATAGGCCGCGCCCCGTGCCAGCGTCGCCTCGAAAGGATAAAGATCAATCACGGCCAGATCGATGGGGCGGATCCCGTGGTCCACCATCGCTGCCTCATGCGTGGCCTGCCCGCGTCTTGCCAGCAGGCCGCCATGGATCGCCGGGTGCAGGGTCTTCACCCGTCCATCCATCATTTCAGCCATCCCGGTGAGGTCGCTCACATCAGCAACGCTGAGCCCGCCTTCAATCAGGGCGCGGCGCGTGCCCCCCGTGGATACCAGCTCGACTCCCCGCTGCGACAGACCCAGCGCCAATGCCAGCAGGCCATTCTTGTCGGACACCGACAAGATCGCCCGCCTGAGCGCAACCAAATCATCAGCCATCACCACCTCTTTCACCAATCCTGTGTCGCTAACACGCTGTCATCGGGTTGCAAACCGGGCGCCCGGCTGCTGCCAGCTAGCTCGCCGATCCGGCCTTGAGCAGTGCAAAAAACCATGAGATCGCCACATCGCGCCCGCTTTCGCCACGAATAACCAGCTGGGCACTGCGCGGCGCGCGGCCCATTTCACCGAGAAAGGCGGATTCCTCGATTTCCACCCGCCCGCCAGGCACCCTGAACGCCCAGTAACTGCCGCCAGGCGTGGCAAGAATGACCGTGTCACCGGTATCAGCGAGGCTTGGACGGATATCGGGATGGAGATGAAAGCGGATGGCGAAGGGATGGGTGTTTCGTCCCGACCAGGCGTTCAGCGCCTCCAGCCGGTCCTCGCCATCGAGCCGCCGCCCGTCCTGCGCGAGCCACAGGGTGCGCTGATGAATGAGGCCGAAGAGTTTGGCGTAGCCATCATGCGAGGCCGACACCATGGTGATTTCGCCATCCTTGGCCCTGACGACGGGAATATGGGTCGGACCGGCGTCAAGAATTTCGCGCCCGGCGAAGCGGATGATCCGGCTTGAGGTCCGGTCATCGACGGTCAATGTCGAATGGGCGGCTGTGCGCCGCGTGAAATGGCGCCAGGGCGCGCGCTGATAAGCGGGAATGCCGCAATTGACGACCAGCCTTTCACCCTGGGCTGAAAATTCGAAGGCAAGCGTGCCGGCATGCGCCTCCGCCGCATTGCGCGCCGGTGGCGTAAAGCCACAATCGAGGATGAGGGCACCGCCGGGTGCTTCCAGACGCTGATAGCCCGAACCCTGCGCTTCGAGCGCCGGGCGCCCCCCTACATCATCGCTTCCCAGCACATTGGCGAGCGTCTCGCTGTCAGTTGGCCCCATGCCGTTCATCATCACCAGCGCCCCATCGGGATGGCTGAAGAAACGCAGCATCGGCAGCATGCGCTCGACCGCCAGCAGCAGCCCGCTCGGTGGCGGCACTTCGCGTGTCACATAAAGATCGCGCAGGGGAATGAGGGCAACCAGCAACTCCAGCACTGCTTCGGGGTTGCGCGACACATGACCGCCATCGGTATAGAGATCGCGACCCAGCACACGCTCGAGCTTTTTGCTGAAATAGGCAAGCGAGGCTGGCAGGGGGTCGATGACGAGGTGTGCCTGGGTGACGGCGACAAGCGCCAGAATCTCGTCGCGGCTTGAACTTGCAAGCCCAAGCCAAACCCCGTTGCGCAGATAGGCCACATGATCGGCGATCATGTGACGAAATCGCGTATAGAAGCTGCGGTCAGCCCCGCCCAGAAGGAGGGGCGCGTCGCTGAGGATGGCAATCAGGCGGGTTGACGCGAGCGGCAATGTCCACGCCTTGCTGCGGACGTTCATGCGCACCCAGCTGTCGACGAGAAGGCGAGCCATGCTCTCCGCCTCGCCGCCCTCGATTGCCGCGAGGTCGCGCAGCCATGCAAAGCCATGGATATAGCTTGCCCAATCGGCAGTCGGCGGGGCGAGCGCCAGAGCTTCGCTCGCTTCATTCTCGATGATCCGGCCGGCAACCGTGAATTTGCCGGCAAGCAACGACTCGCCGCGCCGCAAATTTCCCGCCCGCAGCGGATTGGGAACCGCGACCATCGGCGCCGACGGCGACCAGCCAT
>NZ_JAKFWN010000043.1:0-53164 GCF_021731865.1 Raskinella chloraquaticus (SeqCode)
ATGGCCGGACGCCTCACCGATCTCTCGCATGAAGGGCGGCTGGCAGCCGCAAGCCTCATCGAGGCAACGACGGGCATGTTCAGCCCGACGCTGCGCCTGGGCGTCACCGGCCTGTCGCGGGCGGGCAAAACGGTATTCATCACCGCCCTCGTGCAGGCACTCACCGAAGGTCACCGCCTGCCCTTGCTCGATGCCTCCATCGAAGGGCGGATCGCTGCCGTCCGGCTTGAACCGCAGCCCGATCTGACCATCCCGCGCTTTGACTATGAGCGCCATGTGGCGGCAATGAGCGGGCCTGATCGCCACTGGCCACAGTCAACAAGCGATATTTCACAGCTGCGCCTGGTGATTGATTATCAGTCGGCGGGCTGGTTCGGGCGCACGTTCGGTACATCCCAGCTGACAATCGATATCGTCGACTACCCGGGCGAATGGCTGCTTGATCTGGCGCTTCTCGACAAGAACTATGGCGACTGGTCACGTCAATCGCTGGACCTGTCTCACATGCCAACCCGCCTGCCGCTGGCCGCCGCCTGGCATGGCGCGCTGGCTGGTATTGATCCCAAGGCCCGTTATGTCGACGGGAGCGCCCGGGAACCTGCGGCGATCTTCACCGCCTATCTGCGCGCCTGCCGTGAGGAGCAGGTGGCGCAATCAACCCTGCCGCCAGGCCGTTTTCTCCTGCCCGGCGCCTATCAGGGCTCGCCCGCCCTCGCCTTTTATCCCCTGCCTGTCGGCGATGACGCGCCGGTTCCCGGCTCGGTGCACGCCCATATGGCGCGATGTTTTGAAGCCTACAAGGACGAGATCATCCGCCCCTTCTTCCGCCAGCATTTCGCGCGGCTTGATCGTCAGATCGTGCTGGTTGACGCCTTGAGCGCGCTTAACGCCGGGCCGAGCGCGGTGGCTGACCTTGAGCGCGCGCTTGGCGATATCCTTGCAGCCTTCCGCATCGGTACAAACTCCTGGTGGTCGAGCCTGGTGGCGCCGCGCATCGAGCGCATCCTGTTTGCCGCGACCAAGGCCGATCATCTGCACCACCGCGACCATGACCGGCTTGAGGCCATTCTGTCCCGCCTCATCGACAGGGCGGGGTCGCGTGCGACGAGCGCCGGTGCCAAAATCGATGTCATTGCCCTTGCCGCCATCCGCGCCACCCGCGAGGCGCGCATCCGCCAGCATGGCGATCTGATGGACGCCGTCATCGGCGTGCCGCTGGCTGGCGAGCGGGTGGGCGATGACGTTTTTGACGGCAGCGGCGAAGTCGCCCTGTTTCCTGGCGATTTGCCCGACGATCCTGAGCGCGCCCTATCGCAAGGCCGCGACGCGCCGACGCCGGATGAGGCTGATATGCGCTTCCTGCGTTTTCGCCCGCCGCTTGTGCGTGGCAGCGGCGCGAGCCCGGCAACGGCTCACATCCGCCTTGATCGCGCTTTGCAATTCCTCATCGGAGATTATCTTGCATGATGGAAGATCACAGCACAGCCCGACGACGCCCCAAGGCAGTGCGTCTTGACGGTGACGCCGGCAGCGAAAAGATGGCGCCGGAGGCGCGCAACGTCACCATCCTGCCTGAAGCGCCAGGCCTCATCGCTGCGCCCGACACGACCGACAGACTGAACGCACGGCCTGGCCGCAATCTGTGGACAAAACTTGCGCTCTCCGCCTCCGCCGGCCTCGTCTCGCTGGCTACGGGCCTTGCGGTTGCCGATCTCGTGAGCCGCCTGTTTTCCTATTCGACCTATCTGGGCTCGCTCGGGCTTCTGCTTACCATCATCTTGACGATGTCACTGATTGCCCTTGGCGCGCGTGAATTTGCAGCCCTTGCCCGCCTCGCCAGCGTCGAACATCTGCGCGCCCGCGCCGAAGCGACGCTTGGTAACGATGACCGCGACGCGGCCCGCTCCCTTGCCGGCGATCTGACAGCGCTCTACGCCAGCCGCCCCGACATGGCACGGGCGCGTGGCGAACTCGCCCGCCACATGGCCGATATCGTCGATGGCGCCGACCTCGTGCGCCTGGCAGAGCGACGGCTGATGCAAGACCTCGACCGCCAGGCAATCACCCTCATCACCCATGCCGCACGACGCGTATCGATCGTAACGGCCGTCGCCCCGCGCGCCATATTTGATGTTGCCATGGTGATCGCCCAGAGCGCCATTCTCGTGCGCAAGCTTGCCGAACTCTATGGCGCCCGGCCCGGCGGGCTTGCCTCCCTGAAGCTTGCCCGCGTGGTGCTGGGCCACCTTGCAGTCACTGGTGGCATGGCGCTTGGCGAGGGGGTGGTCGAGCAATTGCTGGGCCACGGGCTGGCAGCCAAGCTTTCCGCCAAGCTCGGCGAGGGCATGGTCAATGGCATGATGACGGCGCGGGTTGGCCTCTCGACGCTGGACGTCGTCCGTCCATTACCTTTCACTGCCCTTGCACGACCAAAACTCGGCGATATTCTGGCCGAGCTGGCGCACATGACGTAAGATTAACGAGGCAGATGAGACCGGTATGTTCGTCACCCTGTTCCAGGAATTGAAAGCAGCCGGCCTGCCGGTCAGCCTTGGCGAATATCTGACGCTGCTGAAGGCGGTGGACGCCGACCTTGCCGGGCGCCGCGTCGAGGATTTCTACTATCTCTCACGCACCGCGCTGGTGAAGGACGAGCGCCATCTTGATCGCTTCGATCGCGTATTCGGCCATGTCTTCAAAGGGCTGGAAAACGTCGCGGATGCGGCAAATGCAGAAATTCCCGAGGAGTGGCTGGCAAAGCTCGCCGAAAAATTCCTGACGGACGAGGAAAAGGAGCAGATCAAGTCTCTCGGTGGTTGGGACAAGCTGATGGAGACGCTGCGCGAGCGCCTGGCCGAGCAGAAGGGCCGTCACCAGGGTGGCAGCAAATGGATCGGCACAGCCGGCACCTCCCCTTTCGGCGCCTATGGCTATAACCCGGAAGGCATTCGTATCGGTCAGCACGAAAGCCGCCATCGCCGCGCCGTCAAGGTGTGGGACAAGCGCGAATTCCGCGACCTCGATGACCATGTCGAACTTGGCACCCGCAACATCAAGGTGGCCCTGCGCCGCCTGCGCAAATTCGCACGCACCGGAGCTGCCGACGAACTGGATCTCGACGGCACCATCAAGGGCACAGCTGAACATGGCTATCTTGATGTGAAGCTTCGCCCGGAGCGGCGCAACGCTGTGAAAGTCCTGTTGTTTCTTGATGTCGGCGGCTCGATGGATGATCACATCCGCACCTGCGAGGAGCTGTTTTCAGCAGCCCGCAGCGAGTTCAAGACGCTGGAATATTTCTATTTCCATAATTGCCTCTACGAAGGGGTGTGGAAAAACAATCGCCGCCGTCATGCGGAGCGCCAGTCAACCTTCGATGTGCTCCGCACCTATGGCAATGACTACCGTGTGATCTTTGTCGGCGATGCGTCCATGAGCCCTTACGAAATCGCCATGCCCGGCGGATCGGTGGAGCACATGAACGAGGAACCGGGCGCGGTGTGGTTGTCACGCATTACCGCCAGCTATCCGCGCGCCATCTGGCTCAATCCGATGCCGCGCAAATTCTGGACCTATACGCCGTCGATCTCGATGATCGGCCAGATTTTCAATCAACGGATGTTCGAGCTGACCCTGGACGGGCTGGATGAAGCCATGCGCGAACTCGTGCGCTGAGTACAGATGTCAGCTCTTGACGGCGGCGATTTAGCTCGCTCTCTTGCCTTATGCAATCAGCCAATGAATCTGTGGTCTATCGTCAGCGCCCGCATGCACTCTCCCCGGACGTGGAATTCGCTCTCGCCGGTGGTGTCCTATCGTGGGCGGACAAGAAGGGGCGGACGGGTGCTCTTGAAATCGCGCAGCTGAGGCATTGTCGCATTCTCTATGACGCGTCCCGCCTGAGCGCGCCGCGCTGGATCGTTGATCTCCAGGGCAGTGACCGGCAGGAACTTCGTTTTACCTCGACGACCACCGCAGGCGCAGGCGGAATGCGCTCGCGCAACGGCGCTTTTCTTGCTTTTCTTGGCCATGTCCACGCGGCACTTGCCGCACAGGCGCCGGGTGCGATCTGCCGCTTTGGTCCCGGCCTGCTGACCTATTGCCTTCACTCGCTGCTGTGGTGTCTGCCGGTCCTCGGCATGTTCTGGGCCGCCTATCTGGGATTCACCACGTCGGGTATCCTTGCCGGCGTCTTTTTTACTTTTCTGGCCCTTTATTCCGGTCAATTTGCACTGCGATACGCTTATTATAATTGGCCGCGCATCTACGATCCGCGCCATCCACCGCTGCATCTGCTGCCCAAACCATCACCCCACGATGTTTAAGGCCCGGCGCAGCAATGCATGAAGTCTTGCGATGATACGCTCATAAAACAACGCGATAGAGCACGATTTTAATCTGAGGAAAAAGCGTCGCGCTGCAACTGCTCGCCCTACCTGATCACCAGAACCGAGCATTGGGCGTGACGCACGATGCTCGCCGCATTCGATCCCAGAAGATAGGTTGCCATGGTCGGGTGATGCGAGCCGACCACGATCAGATCAGCGCCAAAGCTGCGCGCCTCATCGAGGATTTCGTGGTAAATCCCGCCAAGTCTGACCACCGTGCTAACCTTGTCCTTCGGCAACGTGACCAATTGCGCCTGCGCCTCAAGTTTCATTTTGACTTCCGCCTGCGCTTCCTGATCATAGGCTGGTGGCAGGAATTCGCTGACCATCGGCGTAATCACCGTGCTGACGTAGATTAGTCGCATCTCGCCATCATTGGCCTTGATCAGCGCCTCGACGCTGGCGATTGCCTTTCTGGAGAAGCTGGGCTCCAGAATATCAACGGGAACGAGCACTTTTTGGAACATTTCCAACTCCTTTTGAAAAGAAATTCTCGTGACAGGCAATCCGACCGCGCGACCACGGCAATACTACGCCTTTGCAGCGCAGCAGCATTGCTCTGGATCAAGCGTCCCACCTGCATTCCTGCCATGCGGCGCAGCCTGCCATGCATGCCGCTCGCCGCTTGCCAGCGCTGATCGTCTCCCTTAACGGTCAGGGATGACCGCCGTTTCGAGCCGCATTGCCGCATTGCGCCAAAACCCCGTCGCTCTTCTCATGGTGATGGCGGCGATTAATTACGTCGGTTTTGCCAGTTGGAGCGCGCTTCTCAATAATTTCGCCAAGGAAAGCGTTGCCTTTTCCGGCCGCGATATGGGCCTTTTGCAATCGATACGCGAAATTCCGGGCTTCCTCGCCTTCACGGCGGCTGCCTGGATCCTGATCATGCGCGAGCAGACGCTGGCTTATGCAAGCCTCGTCGTCCTCGGCGTCGGCGTTGCACTGACCGGTTACTTCCCGACGATCATCGGCCTGTGGATGACAACCTTCATCATGTCGGTCGGCTTCCACTATTATGAGACGATGGCACAATCGCTGACCCTGCAGATCGTTCCGAAAGCACAAGCCCCGCGTGTGCTCGGGCGCATCGGCTCGGTGCAGGCGATCGGCCAACTGTCGGCGTTCGGCGTCATCATGCTGGCCTGGACGCTGTTTAACCCGAGCTATGAAACGCTGTTCCTTGTCTCAGGTCTCGTGGTGGTGTGCGCGGGGATTGCGACAGCGCTGTTTTTTCCGCGCTTCAACGGGCCCGTCGTGCAACGCAAAGGGCTCGTCCTGCGCCAGCGTTACTGGCTCTATTATGCGCTCACCTTCATGGTCGGCGCGCGGCGACAGATTTTCATGGCCTTTGGCGGTTTCCTGCTCGTCGAGAAATTCGGCTTCGGCGTATCCAAGATGGCGCTGCTGCTTCTCATCACCTATGCCATCAACACCATCGCCGCGCCGCGCCTGGGCGGGGCCATCGCCCGCTTTGGCGAGCGGCGGACTGTGATGTTTGAAAACATCACCCTCATCATCGTTTTCCTGGGCTACGCAGTCACCGACAATCCCGTCCTGGCAGCTTTCTTCTTCATCACTGATGGCGTGTTCTTCACCCTGACGATCGCCCAGCGGACCTACTTCCAGAAGATCGCCGATCCGGCCGATATCGCGCCCACCGCAGGTGTTGCTTTCACCATCAATCACATCGCCGCGGTGTTTATCCCGGCCGTCTTCGGCTTCATCTGGCTGTGGAACCCCTCGGCGGTATTTGCCATCGGCTGCGGGATTGCCAGCGTCTCGCTGCTGCTTGCTTTTCTTATTCCTGATGATCCATCGCCCGGCAACGAGACGACGTTTGAAGCGCGCGGCAACGCTGTCCAGCCGGCGCAATAACCCGGCCCTAACCTGCCGCCCTGTCTTCAGCCAGCGACGCCGAGCTTCTTCTGCAGGCTTGTCGATGACGTGGTGTACTGGAACACATAGCGGCTGTCGGGATGGCAGATGCGCCGTGCCGCCTGCGCCGCCAGCGCCACCTCGTGGAAGCCTGACAAAATCAGCTTGAGCTTGCCCGGATACCAGTTGATATCACCAACCGCGAAGATGCCAGGCACGGAGCTTTCAAAGCGTTCGGTATCAACCAGCACCAGATTTTCGTGGAATTCCAGACCCCAATCGGCCACGGGCCCCAGTTTCATCGTCAGCCCGAAGAAGGGAAGCATCATATCGCAGGCGATATGGAAACTGTCTTTGTCACCCTTGATGTTGGCGCCTGACAATCTGCCGTTGGCACCCTCCAGGGAGGTTACCTGCCCCAGCTTGAAGTCGATCCTGCCCTCGGCAGCCAGAGCCTTCATGCGCTCGACGGAATGAGGCGCGGCGCGGAAGGCATCGCGCCGGTGCAGGAGGGTGACGCGCTTTGCCACCGGCTCGAGGTTGAGCGTCCAGTCAAGTGCTGAATCGCCGCCGCCCACAATCAGCACTGTACGGTCACGGAAGGCGTCCATCTTGCGCACCGAATAAAACACCGAGCTGCCTTCATAGGCATCGATACCCTCGATCGGCGGTTTCTTAGGTTGGAACGAGCCGCCACCGGCGGCGATCATCACCGCTTTGGCAACAAAGCTTTTGCCGCCATCGGTCTCAACGGCAAATCGCCCATCCTCGCGTTTTGTCAGCCGCTCGACCATTTCATTGAAATGGAATGTCGGCCCGAACGGCTTGCCCTGCTCGATCAGGCGATCGACGAGTTCCTGAGCGTCAACCCGCGGGAAGCCGGGAATATCGTAAATGGGCTTTTCGGGATAAAGCTCGGTGCACTGCCCGCCGGGACGATCAAGGATGTCGATGAGGTGGACCTTCATGTCGAGAAGGCCGAGCTGAAACACGGCAAACAGCCCGACCGGGCCGGCGCCGATGATCAGGACATCGGTTTCAATCGGTGCAACGCTCATGATTACCGCCTGATGACAAGGTTGCGCCGTCAGCCCTGACGCTCGGGGATATGTGCGGTGATGCCGTCCAGCTTGTCCGTGATCTTGATCTGACACGACAGGCGCGAATTCGGCCGTACATCAAACGCGAAATCCAGCATGTCCTCTTCCATCGGCCCGGTGGCGCCCACAGCCGGCAGCCACGCATCGTCGACATAAACGTGACACGTGGCACAGGCGCAGGCTCCGCCGCACTCAGCCTCGATACCCGGCACCATGTTGCGGATGGCAACTTCCATCAACGTCGCACCGATTTCGGCATCGACTGGATGAGATTTTCCGTCAGCAGTAACAAAGTTGACTTTGACCATAGGGAAATCAGGCCTTCTAGACGCTGTTAACTTGTCACGTCTGCCTGTTGCCAGCCGCAGACACGCGCATGCTCGATACCGCCCATATAAGCGAGAAAGCGGCCGGCGCAAAGACAAATGCCGCGGCACTTTCTTTATGCGATGCGGCGGCAAAAGCGGTCATGCCAGCAAACCCGAGATTTCGCGGTTGGTCGCCTCAACCGCCCGCCGCAGCGGCGCCAGAGCCGCATCACGCGAAGACAGGTTGTCGCTGAAGAACGCCTGCTCGACCTGCGCCGCCAATTGGGCCACGGTTTGAGCGCCGATCCCAAGGGCTGATCCCTTGAGCTTATGTGCTGAAATCTTCCAGTCAGTGGCGCTGGTCGTTGCCTCAAGACGCGCCATCAACTCAAG
The DNA here is from genome assembly GCF_021731865.1 of Raskinella chloraquaticus (SeqCode). Classification (NCBI taxonomy): domain Bacteria; kingdom Pseudomonadati; phylum Pseudomonadota; class Alphaproteobacteria; order Hyphomicrobiales; family Phreatobacteraceae; genus Raskinella (SeqCode); species Raskinella chloraquaticus (SeqCode). The sequence continues at coordinate 8,065 of NZ_JAKFWN010000043.1, forward strand.
AGATTGCTGACGAAACAGGCCAAGCACTTCATCCCGCAATTGCCGGTCCCCGAACGTGTTGCGGTCAAGAACATCAAGCTCGATCATCGAATATTCCACGCGCAATCACATGAGAAGCTGAGCCGCACAATCCTCGCCAGCTACATGCCCGGATGACAAATGCTGTAGCCGAACCGCCTTTCCTTCGATAAAAAGCCGACGAGCATGGGCGCACGGTCTTGGGCATGCATATTGAAATTAACCTTAACATCGCGTCAATCGGCTGGAATCGAGAAAACGTTTCCCTCGCCTTTTACGCACCACTACAATCGTCTGGAAATACAACCCATGGCGAGGATGAGCGGATCATCCGCAATTACGGCTCGCTTGCGCTCATCGGGTAACGATCCGGCTACAATATGCGCGGTCCTGCCAACAGGCGGCGGCGTGAAGGAAACAGGTTAAAGAGGTTGAGTAAATGGTAACGCCGACCAAGAAGAACGACGAAATTTCTGCGCAGGTCGCTTTGTCTGCGGTCGAACAAGCACTTAACCTCGACGGCGTCGATTCCGAGACAAAGAACCAGTTTGCGCCGAAAGGCCAGGATCCTTCACCGGACACGCGCCGCGAGCCCTCGCTGGGCGCATCAGCTCATTCCGGCCGCCGCTTGCCCCCGCCAACGTCTGCCGCCAACGACACAACCAGCAACGCGGCAGCCGTGGCATCGGCACTCTATCGCCATTCCTCCGGCAGCCCCTATCTGATTGCGATCCTCATCGCTTCCGCCTGGGTCGGCGGCATCTTTGTTCTTACACCGGCAATCTTCGGGATTGATGTCTTCTCCCTGCTGACGCGTGATGGCCTGCGGGATAATCCCGGAGCGATCGCCCTGCTGGGCACGTTGCTGTTCCCGCCCCTTCTGTTTGTCGCCATCGGACACTTCATGGCGCGCGCCCAGCAATTGCGTGCCGCCTCCCGCGCCATGGCGGAAGTTGCCCTGCATCTGGCAACCCCGCTCACCAAGAGCCAGGAGGGCATGCTGACCCTTGGGCAGTCGGTGCGTCGTGAACTCGCACTGCTCGATGAAGGCATGGCGCAGGCATCCGGCCGGGTTGACGCCATGACCGCCTCGATCACGCGTGAAATTGCGACACTCGACCGCGCCTACCGCGATAACGAGACGCGCATGCGCGACATGATGGAAACGATCAAGGCGCAGAAAGAATCGCTGGAACAGAAATCACAGGCCGCCGTCGAACAGATCACGTCACTGCATACGTCGTTTGCCGAGCAATTGGGGCGGTCTTCGCTCAACTTGACCAACACGGTGAATGATCTCGGCACGCGCACCGCCGACATGCTGGCAACACGCGGCCAAATCATCACTGACACACTGCATCAGGCCGGCTCAACCATGGTCGACGCGTTCACGGCGCGCGGCGATTCACTCGTCAGCAAATTGTCCGATGCCGGGCAGGCTGTCACGCTGGCGCTCAATATCTCGTCCGATGACCTGGCAGCAAACATTGCCTCGCGCTCCGAAGAGGTGACCTCGCGCCTGTCATTGCAGATGCGCTCGATCGCCGAAACGCTGGCGCAGGATCTGGCAACGCGCGGCAATGAGGTGGCCGAGCGCATTGACAACGTTGGCAGGCGGATTGACCAGACGGTGACTGTCCATGGCGGCGCGCTGGCCGAGCGGCTGGACACCACGGAAATGAAAATCCGTGACATCATCGCTACCCATGGCGATAAGCTCGTCAGCAGCCTGGAAGCGCGTGGCGAAGTTATCGAAAGCATCCTCACCAGGACGCTGTCGACGATAGAGAGCACATCGGGTGTTGCCGCCTCTGCCATCTCCTCGCAGGTCGAGACCCTCCTCAGCCATATCGATGATCGCGCCGAACACATGGCTCGCGGCATTGATGAGCGTATGGACAATCTCAACGTCGGCCTTGACGGTCGTCTGTTCTCGTTCAAGGAAGCACTGGATCAGCGTGCTGCCGCCATCGATCAGACGATGGGATCAGTTGGCGCGACAATCGACCAGGCGCTGCTGGGTCGTCTTGAGAACCTGACCGACCTCATGCAGCGCCACACGACGGCGATTTCCGAAGAAGTAACGAACGGCACCGATCTTCTGGGGCGCTCGATTACCGATCATTTGTCGGCGATTGCAGCCAGTCTTGATGATCGGGCAGCCTCCATTGCCGATATTCTCGAAAGCCGCGCGACGTCGATTGATCTGAAGCTCGGTGAAAAGGCAACAAGCATTGCCGAGACGCTTGAGACCAATGCCGAGCGCATCGAGCAGACGCTGATCGAAATGCGCGCCAATCTCGACACGAACGGCGCGAGCATTACCGGGGCACTTGACAGCGCGGCGCGCAATCTCAGCACGCAGATCGGCGAAACCACTCATCGCGCAATCGATATGTTGACGCAGTCAGCTGCGCGCATCCAGGTTGATTATGATGCCGGCCAATCCCGCTTTGCCGAGCAGGTGGCGCATATCGAAGGGTCGCTTGGTGACATGCGCGAGAAAGTTGCCGCAAGCGGCAATACGATCATCAACGCGCTTGACGCTTCTGCACTCGCGCTCAATCTGGAGCTGACAGGAACAACAAAACGCGCTGTCGATGCCCTGTCCGAAGCGGGCCGGCGCATCCACGATGAAATTTTCGCCAGCCAGACCGAGTTCGCCGACAAGACGGATCGTGTCGAACTTGCCCTTGCGGATATGCGCAGCAATCTCGAAGCAAACGGCCATACCGTCATCAACGCCCTTGATGCGGCCGCGCACGCAATCAGCGCGCAACTGAGCGGCACGACCGACCGCACCATCACCGCGCTGTCGCAGGCCGGCCAGCGCTTGCATGCTGATATCAGTGCCAGCCAGGCTGATATCGTCACCGCCATCCTCACCAACCTCGATACGCGCGGCCAGGAAATCGTTGCCTCGATCAGCCAGACCGCTCATGGCATGACATCAAATCTGCTGGAGACGGGCGCATCGGTCACGGCCAACCTGCAGCAGATCAGCGGTGCGGTTCAGGCGACGCTTGAACAGGCTGGCAGCACACTGACGTCTGATCTCATGGAGACGGGCGGCAGCATCACCGCGACAATCCGCGACAATGGCGCGACGGTTGCCAAAACATTCGAGGAAAAGGCAACCATGCTGGCGCAGCTCGTGACGCTGCAGGGCGCGGTGCTGAAGCAGACTTTGGCAGATGGCGCGACAACCATCGGCACGACCATCACGGGCGATGCGAAGAAGGCCGTCGAGCAACTCGCCTCGACCTACAGCACCCTCGGCACCGACACGCGCAAGGTCGTTTTGTCTCTGACCGATACGACGCGTCAGTTGAGCGACGTGCTCCACAGCGCGGATGTGCGCCTGGGCACCCTCGATATCGCTCTGGGAACCCGCGTCGACAATGTCATGCACACGCTGGACCAGGTCACCGGGCGGGCTGACAGCGCCGCCGCCCAGTTGACTGTCCAGACGGATGCCCTGCAGACGGCAGCCGATGCGGTCGACAATAATGGCCGGCGCATGCTGCACGATATCGGCAGCCAGGCCGCCAACCTTACGCGCGTTGCCCAATCGCTGCAGGACGCCAACAGCGCCGTCGAGGCGGCGCTCGGCTCGCGTCGTGCCGAAATGGAAACGCTCAGCGAGCAGATTCTTCGCCGCGCTGAAAGCGTTGACGAGATGTTGCGCGAGCGCCAGCAGAACATTCAGCGCACCCTCGAAATGGTCCAGGACCGCACGCGCGAAATCGGTCAGTTCCTTGCTCAGGCATCGCAACTGGCGACACAGGCGGCAATCGACCAGTTCGAGCGCCTGCGCAACGATGCCGGCAGCGAGAGCGAGCGCTCGCAGCTTGCCGTTCGCGAAGCCTTCGATCAGGTGAGCGCCGAAATTTCGGGCGCGCTCACCCAGGCAACCGAGCGCTTCGCCACAACGGCGCAGGAACTGCAATCAACCGCTGTCACCATCCGCAGCGAGATTGACGCGACGCGTCATGAAATGCGCAAGAGTGTTCTCGAGTTGCCGCGCGAAACCCAGGAATCGACAGCGGCCATGCGTCGGGTTGTAGCCGACCAGATCCGCGCCCTCAACGAGCTGTCGGATATCGTCGCCCGTCACGGTTCCGCCTCCGATGTCAGCCAGCCGGCGCGCCGCCCGGCTGCCCGTATCGAGACGGCAAGTGCTGCACCTGCCCGTGTCGCTGATTTCTCCACCTCCAGCGAGCCGGCGCCGCGCCGTCTGACGCCCATCAAGCCGGTCGTTCGACCCCGCAGCGAAGAGCCGCGCGGCGAAGCAGCGCCCACCGGCTGGCTCCGTGATTTGCTCACGCGCGCTTCACGAGAAGATGAAGATCGCAGCGGTGCTGGCAATCCATTGCCGCGCAGCGCGTCGGCCCTCCCCGACAGCCTTGGACAATTATCAAGCGGCATTGCCGACGCCATCGATAGCGAAGCCCTGCTCGACGCCTGGGATCGCTACCGGCGTGGTGAGCGCAAAGTGTTCTCGCGCCACCTCTATTCGCTGCAGGGTCAGCAGAGCTTCGATGACATCCGCCGCAAATACAGCCGTGACAATGAATTCCGTGCTGCGGTTGATCGCTACATCGACGATTTCGAGCGTCTTATTCGTGACATCAGCCGCCGTGATCCTGACAATACGCAGACGCAGAACTATCTCGTCTCGGAAACGGGCAAGGTCTACACCCTGCTGGCACATGCGTCGGGACGCCTCGAATGAGCGCTCACACAGGACGATGATCAGCCAGACGTCCGGACAAAAGGCAGGCCCGCAGGCCTGCCTTTTTGTAGCTTCAGGCGTTTCAACTGTGGCGATCAGCCCAGGCGACGAGGCGCAGGAGAACATCCGACATCGTCTTGTCGAGCGCCGCCACAACCACTGCCGGCTCTGAACCCGAAACCGGCGCCTGCCCGCTGAAAATTTCGGCAGCGATCACCTGGCCATTCCGGTTGCCAACGAGCCGCGCCGTCAGCTCGATCTGCACCTTGGGGGATGATAAAAGGTCAAGTTCAAACGAGCGGATCTCCGTCACCAGGCGGGTGGCGGCATCAATGCCCTCGCCCGGCCGCACGACCGAGTTAAGTCGGCGCGCATTCTCAAACGTCGTGACGATACGTGACTGCACGAGGCGGGGCAGACGATCAGCCCATTGCGCACCCGCCAGATAGTTGATCTCGTTGGCGCGCGGCTTGACCAGGATACGGTCGGTATCGAGCGCCCTGACGGCTGATGACTCGGCGATCGCCACCGTGCCACGACGACCGCTGCCGGTGGAGGAAACCTTCGGCGATGACAAATCATATGTCTCGAGCGGCGGCGGCGAAATCAGCCCACCGACACCCCCGCCAGCACTGCAGCCGGCAAGCCCTGCCGGAACAGCCAGAAGGAACCAGCGTCGAGTAACGTAATGATCACCTGCAGACACGCGTGTCATCCTACCTGCGGCCGGAAAATTCGGGCGCTCCGGGGCGGCCGAAAACGAATTGCTGTGGGTTGCGCTCCACTTCGCGCAGGAACCGGTCGACCGTTGAAATCGTCCGCCTGCCATCATTGACGAAGGCCTGGAGATCCGTGAGGCCGGCCCCGGTGAAGCGATTGAGGTTGCCAGACAATTGCTCGATGCGCTTGTCGAGATTTTCTGCCGTGGCGCGGATCGACTTTGCCGCCTGACTGACATCGCCAATGATACGATCGCTGCTTTCGGACAATCCTTTGGTGAATTTTTCAGTATTGGCGAGGTTGCGTTCAAGGCTCTGCACCGAGCGCCCCACAGAATCAGGATCAATGGCCGAGAGAAGCGATGTTGCCTTCTCGATCCCCGGCTGCAGCTTGTCGGCTGCCACGGCGATACTGCGCGCAGCCGAACTCGCATCCGACACAAGCGTGCTGATCTTCTCACGCTCATCGGCAAGTGCGCTCACCACCGCCGCCACGCCATCGACAATTTCGCGCACACGGGCCGGGTCGATCGCATCGGCAACATTCTGCAACTGGGTCGACAGATCAGCAATCCGCCGCGCCGCAACCGACAGATCGGCGATCAGCGTGCCGATGCCGTCACTGTTCTTGGCCAGCGCATCGGAGAATGTCTCTACATTTTTCAATGTGTTGTTGATCGGCGCCTGTGCCTGGCCGACCGTGTCCTCAACCTTGGCGATGACGTTGTTGACACGCCCGAGCGTGTCGGCCCCTCCTTCGAGGAGGTTCTGCACGAACGAGCGCTCAGCGAAGATCGCCGGCGCCACACCATCAGGCCCCGGATCGAGATTTTCTGCCGTGTCGGTGCCGCCGAAAAACTCGATCGAGGCAACGCCCGTGAAGCCGAGCGAGGCGAGCCTTGCCCGCGTGTTTCGCTTCACGGGTGCGAGATCGTCAACCAGCACGCGCGCCCGTATTTCCGAGCGGTTGCCGGGGTTGATGCCAAGCTCCGACACTTCACCAACCCGCAAACCGTTGAACAGCACCGAACTGCCAACCGACAGACCCTGCACCGAGCCTGAGAACACCACATAGAAGGGCCGCCTTGATCCTGTGCCGCCGGAGCGCGAAATCCAGATCAGGAACAGGGCAGCAATCAGCAGCGAGACGACAACAAAGGCGCCGACGACTGCATTGTTGGCCTTGGTCTCCATCGCCGTCTACTCGCTTCTGTGTGTAATGCCGCGCGCGCGGGGCCCGCGAAAATAAGCCTGAACCCACGGATGATCGAATTTCAGCATGTCTTCGAGCGTTCCTGTGGTCAAAATGTGTTTGTCGCCAACCACCGCGATGCGGTCGCAGATCGTTGCAAGGCTGTCGAGGTCGTGGGTTACCATGAAAACGGTAAGGCCCAAAGTCCGTTGCAGGCTGCGGATGAGATCATCGAACTCGCCCGCCGATATCGGATCGAGCCCTGAGGTTGGTTCATCAAGGAAGACGATCTCGGGGTCAAGCGCCAGCGCGCGCGCCAGTGCCGCGCGCTTGATCATGCCGCCCGACAATTCAGCCGGATATTTGTCAGCAGCGTCAGGGCGCAGACCAACCAGCGAAATCTTCAGCCTGGCGATATCGTCCAGCAATTCTTCGTCAAGATTGAGATATTCACGCAGCGGCAACTGCACATTCTGCTTGACGGTGAGTGATGAAAACAACGCTCCCTGCTGGAACAGGATGCCCCAGCGTCGCTCAACGGATATGCGTTGGGCGCTATCGGCCCGACGCATGTCGATGCCGTTGACCTCGATCAGCCCCGTGCGCACCGGCGCCAGGCCGACGATCGCCCGCAACGTCACCGACTTGCCGGTGCCGGACGCACCGACGACACCAAGAACTTCACCGCGATAGACATCAAGATCGAGGTTTTCAAGAATGACCCGCTGACCATAGGCGACCGTCAGATGACGCACCTTGATGATGACCTGCGGTGATTCGGCTGACTGAGTGGCGATGGGAGCGTGAACTGTCATATGTCGAGCGCCGCAAAGACAATCGCAAACAGCCCGTCAACCACGATCACCATGAAAATCGCTTTCACCACCGAGGCGGTCGTATGCTTGCCCAGCGATTCGGACGAGCCTTCGACACGCAAGCCTTCGATGCAGGCAATGACACCGATGATGACAGCCATGAACGGCGCCTTGACGACGCCGATGAAGAGGTGGCGCGGCTTCAGCACGGTGCGCAGCTGCTCGATAAAAGCGGAAGGCTCGATGCCGACGTAAAGCCAGGAGGTGATGAGCGCGCCAAGAAGTGCGGCAAGATCGCTGATAACCGTCACCAGAGGAAGAGCAATAACGAAGGCGGCCAGTCTGGGGATGGCGAGAATTTCGATCGGATTGAGGCCGATGACACGCATCGCGTCGATCTCCTCGCGCATCTTCATCGCGCCAAGCTCTGCGGTTGTGGCAGAACCCGATCGGCCAGCGAACATGATGGCGGCCAGCAGAAGGCCCAGCTCGCGCATCACCAGGATCGCCACCAGATTAACGGCAAAAACCTCGCCACCATATGCCTTGAGCTGAAAGGCTCCCTGCTGAGCAACGATGCCGCCGACCAGAAAGGACATGAGAAAGACAATCGGTATCGCATTGAGGCCGGTACGCTCGAGATGCGTTGCAATCGCTGCCGGACGGATACGCGAGGGATGGCGGGCAATATGCAACAGCGCGATCACCACTTCGCCGAAAAATTCGAGAATGCCGCGCGCATCCCGACCTGCTGCCCTGACCCCCGCTCCTATATCGGCAAGCGTCCCGATGAGTTGGTTACGCGGTAAGGGCGGGCGCGACTTCTGGGTCTTGCGATTGAGAACCGTGTCGATAAGGGCACGCCGGTCAGGGTCGTTGCCTTCAAGAATGGTGGGAATGCCGGCCGCCTCGAACGCCTCGCTTGTTCTAACCAACAGCCAGGCCCCGGTCGTATCGATGCGCCGCACACCGTCAAACCTGATATCGACCGAGCGCAAGCGCCGCCCGTCCGGCTTCAACTTCTTCAGTGCGTAATCGATTTCCTCCGCGCGATCGACCGTCCAGTCTCCTCGCGCCACGAGGATACCGTGCTGACCTTCATCGACGAATTTAACAAATGCCATCGTCGCGCCTGACCGAGGAAGGAGATAAAACCTGAGTGGCTGATCTTAATCCTTCATTAACCAGCGCTGGCCGCGAATGTCGAGGCATAACCCGGCTCATGCGGCTGAGCCCGTATCCCTGGCCGGGTCAGCGCGTGAGGTAAGCGTCAAGACCACGGCAATCGCTGCAATGAATGCCATCGCCAATTGCGCCCGGCCGCCGAAACAGGCGTAAAGCGGGCCGGCGGCGAGCATGGTCACGCCGTTGGCTGCCCCCAGAAGGCTCGCATAGAGCCCTTGCGCCCGGGCGGCGAGAAACCCTGAAAACAGACGGCCGATCAGCCAGATCGTCGCAATATGCGTGCAGGCAAACGAGCAGGCGTGAAGAATCTGCATCGACACCAGAATCGGCCAGGGCGGATCGAATGCCATCACCGACCAGCGCAGACAGGCCGCCGCACCCGCCATCATCAGGAGGGATTTTGCCTCGAAGCGGGCAATGATGCGTCGCGACCACAGGAACATCAGAATTTCGGCAATAATCGCCACCATCCACAGCGCGCCGATGGCGGTTTCTGAATAACCAAGGTGCTTCCAGTGAACACTGCCCTGCACGTAAAAGACGGCATGGCTGGCCTGCAGCAGCGCTGCTGCCAGAAAGAGCGGGCGTACCGTTCTTGTGCGCTCAAGCAGCGTTGGCAAGGCTCGCGGTTCATCGCCAGCCGGTCGGGCGGCCGCATCGCCCGGAAGAAAAGCCGCCGTGATGGCAACCGATACAAGAACGGCGAACAGGATCGGAATAACGACCCATACCTCAAACGCCTCGATTGCCGCTCCGCCGGTGATCGTCAAAACAACAAAGGCAACCGATCCCCAAAGCCGGGCCCGCCCATAGTCAGCCCGCCCCGCGCGCATCTCGCCCATCGCCAGCGCATCCAGCAATGGCAGCGCCGGCATCCAGGCAAGGCTGGACAATATTGAAAAAATCGCAAGAAGCGCCATGGATGACTGAAACGGTAATGCGGCTGTCAGAACGCTGGCGGTCAACGCATAGATGATAATCGCCCGCGCCACCGAGCCTGCCCGCAAGCCCCAATCGATGAGAAAGGACAGCAGGAACACCCGGATAAACATCGGAACGGCAAGGATAATTGCCCGGTCGGAGGCCTCAAGCCCCTGCGCGGCAAGCCATAACGGGAAAAACGGCAAATGAACGCCGATGCCCGCGAACAAGGCCATGTAAACCAGAGCAAGGCGTAAATTGATGGTATTAACTTGCATTTGCTCAATCGCTCGAGGAATTTTTGTGCTGTGATATTATTTGGTTAAAGGTGAGTCGCGGCAAATTCAGCGATTGGCGGTATGTCGAACGATATATTGAGTGAGCAGGATTACGAAGCGATCGAAGCAGCCGTTATGGAAACGGAGCGTGGTCGTTGGTTCCTGCGTGAATATGCAGCGCGCAACCGTGTCGCCAGCACCTCGGAAATTCTTGACGTTCTGAGCCGCATCGAAAGCCGGCTGGCGGCCGCGCCCGCAACGAGACCGGAAGCGCAGACACCTGCGCCCGCAGCACTTATCTCTGCGCCCCCGCAACCTGCGGTCGACATCAGCGTAATCTCCGGTCTCATCGCTGCCGCGCGCGGTGAGATGGCGGCCCTGCGCGAAGAGGCACATCATAACGGCCGAACATTGCGCGAGGGCCGGGATTTTGATGCCATCAGCGCTGCCAGCGACAACGCCATCAACTCAGTGCTCAATGCCGCCGAGCGCATTCAGGAGCTGTCGTGGATTTTGCGGGAGCGCGGCATGGAAGCGGCATCCTGCGATGAACTCGACCAGCGGGCGAGCGAGATTTATCTGGCCTGCAGCTTCCAGGATATGGCGTCGCGCCGCCTTGAAGCGCTTGTGGAAACTCTGGTCCAGATCGATACTCATGTCGCCAGCAGCACCGGCCTCATCCAATCCGCGCCAGGTAACGAGGCTGCGCATCCGGTTGTGTCGCCAACCCTCGCCGACACAACGGAATGGGAGATCGAGGCAGTCGCCCTGCACGCGCCGCGACCACAGAGTTCAATGGCTGCGGCAGTTGATGTGATGGCGGCGCCATCACACCCGGTGACGCAGATGAATGTGCCATCGACGACGCCTCCTGTTGCGAGCCCGGTTATGAACGAACCGCGCCCGCGACGCTCCTCACCCCATCAGGCGGGCAATCTGGCATTGTCGCATGATGACGACGTGCTGGAAATGACAGCTCCTGCGATGCAGAGCGGCATCAATTATGACGAATTGTCATTCAGCGAAAAAATCGCACTCTTTAGCTAGGGTCTGACCCTGACATCGCCACGCGTCACGATCTTGCTTTTCGTCGCAGACGCAAGGGCAGAAAACGCCGCCGCCGTTTGACGGTGTTGGCTTCGCGCACATTATCCAGAAATTGTTTGGTCGCCTGCTGCCAGCTGTGAGCAAGCGCAGCGTTGCGGCACGCCTCGCGCGGCAGTGCGAGCGCCTCCAGACAGGCCGCGCGCAGGTCTTCGGAGAGCGATCCGGTGACGCCGTGCTGAACCACATCCGCCGGGCCGGTGACCGGATAGGCAGCAACCGTTAGGCCACTCGCCATCGCTTCCAGCAGGACGATGCCGAACGTGTCGGTACGGCTGGGAAACACAAACACATCGGAACCGGCATAGGCCTCCGCCAGTTCCTCATTTTCCAGCTTGCCGAGAAAGACCACGTCAGGAAATCTGACACGAAGCTCATTCAGGATCGGCCCCTCGCCGACAACCAGCTTGGTGCCGGGCAGATCGAGGGAGAGAAACGCGGGGAGGTTTTTTTCGACCGACACCCGCCCGACATAAAGGAATACCGGGTGTTTGACGTTTGGCAGCTCCTCCGCGCGCGGCTTGAACAGTTGCGTGTCAACCCCCCGCCCCCAGCGCATGATGTTCACAAACCCGCGGCGGGCGAGATCTGCTTCGAGACTTTGGGTTGCCACCATCACCCCGGCACCGGAATTATGGAAGCGCCTGAGCCACGTGTAGGTCCAGCGCTGCGGCACCGGCAGGCGGGCGGACACATATTCGGGGAATTTGGTATGGTAGCTGGTGGTGAAGGCGCGTCCGTTTTTCAAACACCAATTGCGGGTGGCATTGCCAATCGGCCCCTCGGTGGCGATATGAATATAATCAGGATCAATTGCCTGAATGTGGCGGCCAATCGTCGAGGGGCGCAACAGGGGGGCGATCGCCAGCCTGATTTCGGAATAGCCGGGCATTGGCAGCGTACGAAAGGCTAGCGGCGACAGGACTTCCACCTGGGCGCCGAGCCCGGGCGCCTCGCGCACCAACGCCTCCAGAGATCGCACCACACCATTGACCTGCGGATGCCAGGCATCGGTTGCCACCAGAACCCGCATCACGCTGCAACAGGTGTCCCTTGTGGTTCCGTTGCCAGCGCCGCAGCCCGCACATCAGCAGCATAGCGGATGATCTCGAGCCGCCCGTCGAAATGTTCGACCACCGCCGTACAGCTCTCAACCCAGTCACCGCAATTGATATAGGTGATGTTGCCCATCATTTTTTCGCCCGCGTGATGGATATGCCCGCAGATGATGCCATCCGCGCCAACCCGTTTGGCCTCACTCGTCAGCGCCTGTTCGAATTCACCGATGAAATTCACGGCGTTTTTTACTTTCATCTTGGCCCACGATGACAGCGACCAGTAGGTCAGCCCCAGCTTGCGCCGCCCCCAGTTGAGATAGGTGTTAATGCCCAGCGCCAGTACATATGCCCAGTCGCCAAGCAGCGCCAGCCATTTGGCATGGCGCACAACAACATCGAACTCATCGCCATGCATCACCAGAAAGCGCTTGCCATCGACCGTTTCGTGGATGGCGTTCTGGACGATATCGACAGCCCCGAAGGTCATGCCCACATAGTCACGCAGGAATTCGTCGTGATTGCCGGGAATGTAGATCAGGCGCGCACCCTTGCGGCCTTTGCGCAGCAATTTCTGGATGACGTCATTATGCGTCTGTGGCCAGTACCAGCCGCGGCGCAGGCGCCAGCCATCAACGACATCGCCGACCAGATAAATGGTATCGGCGTCATAGATTTTGAGAAAATCCAGCAACAACCCTGCCTGACATCCTTTGGTTCCCAAATGGAAATCGGACAGGAAAAGGGTGCGGTAATGGCGTTGGTTTTCGGCGTCAGACAATGCGCTTTCCCCGTCATGATCCTGGACAGATAGAGTTGTGTCCGAGTCGCCTCTCAGAATTATGACATACATGGCGAAAATACGGTACCCACGCATGATGCAAAAGCGACCGGGCGACCTTTCGCAACGATCATACGACCGAACAATGGGCTGGTTCGCGGTTTTGATTTCTTATAATGCCTCCGTGATCTAGGATCGCCCCACCGGCCTTGCCGCACGATGCGTGAGGACGAAACATGTTCAAGGGAAGCAGCAGATGGATTTGGGAATTGCCGGTCGGACCGCTCTTGTTTGTGCCTCATCCAAAGGGTTGGGGAAAGGATGTGCCAAGGCGCTTGCCGAAGCCGGGTGCCGGGTCATCATCAACGGGCGCACGATGGCGAGCCTCGAGGCAACGGCTGACGAATTGCGCCACAGCGGCGCTGATATCATTGCCATCGCCGCAGATGTTGGCACGCCGGAAGGCCGCCAGGCCCTTCTTGCCGCCGCCGGCCCGGTCGACATTCTCGTCAACAATAATGGCGGCCCGCCCTTCCGCAATTTCAGGGAGGTCGACCGCGACGCCATGATTGCCGGCGTGGACGCCAACATGATCACCCCGATTGAACTCATCAAGGCGGTGATCGACGGCATGTGCGAGCGCGGGTTCGGGCGTATCGTCAACATAACGTCGAGTTCGGTCAAAGCCCCCATCGCCGGGCTCGATCTTTCATCGGGAGCGCGCGCCGGCTTGACCGCTTTCCTGGCTGGCGTCGCACGGACGGTCGCCATGCACAATGTGACGATCAACCAGATCATGCCCGGCGCTTTCGATACCGATCGGCTGAAGTCGAATTTCGAGCGTGCGGCGCAATCCTCGGGCGCGCCAGTGGATACAGTGACCGCTTCGCGCCGCAAGGCAATTCCCGCCCAACGCTTCGGCACTGCCGATGAATTTGGCGCGCTCTGTGCCTTTCTGTGCTCGACACAGGCCGCCTACATCACCGGCCAGTCAATCCTCATTGATGGCGGCGCTGTCGTGACCACGCTTTGATCGTTGTTTCTGTCCAACCAATAAAAAAGGGGCCAAAAAGGCCCCTTTTTCCGTTTTTGATCTGCTTGCCCGACGCGCTTACTTGGTGACCAGCGGCGCTTCGATGACCGCCGGCGGCGGATCAAAACGATAGGTCAGGCCAGCGCTGACGAGATGGGCCGTCACATCGGTGCGCGTCGTATAATCGAGGGCGAAGGCACCGAGGTTCGGAATGGCGCTTCTGATCGTGCCGTTGATTGGCGCACGCTGGAAAAGCTCGGCCGTGTAGGCTGCCGACAACGTGATCTGCGGCGACCAGCGATACTGCAGACCACCGCTCAGGATCAGGCGGTCGGAATCAGGTACCGACAGCGTCCGCACGGCATCGCTGACGGGCGAGAAATCATAACCGACACCAGCGCGCACCGTCCATTTCGGGTCGAGCTTGTATTCGGCTCCAAGCGCAACATACCAGCCATCGTTGAAGTTCAACGCCAATTGCGACCCGGTCGGCGATCCGCCAACAATCAACGTCTTCACGCGGCGCCAGTTCTGCCATTCACCCGTCAACGAGACCGCCAGCTTGTCATTGATGGTCTGACGGATACTTGCCGTCACCAGTTCAGGCGTTGACTGGTCGATGGTGATCGGGAACCTGCCCGGCGAGCCAGGAAGTCCCGGGACAGCGGCGCTGAAGGTCTGGCGGCCATCGGCTGAATGGTCGATCGACGAGCGGTAACCGATTCCAAGTTGCGTCCCCTTGATCGGCTCATAGGTCACGCCAGCGGTGAAGCCGATGCCGACATCCTAGGCTGTCACCTGACCTGTGCCAAGCTGCGGCGCCAAGGTGCTGACCCGCTGCTCAAACGTCAGGTTGATCCACTGAACCTGGAAGCCGAAGCCAACACTCCACTGATCATTGAGCTTGACACCAAGGACAGGCTGCACATTCACCGTGGTGATGCGGGCGCGGGTACGGTCCGCCGCAAAAACCGCATTTCCGTTATAATTGACGCCAAGACCGAAGGGCGCCGTAACCGACAGGCCGAAATACCATTGCTTGTTGAGCTGCACGTTGAAATAGCTGCCGGCGGTCAGGACGGATGTCGCGAAATTGCCCGTTTGCTGCGGCGCGGCTCCGGCAACACCGTTGACAGCACCTAAGATGCCTGCGCCGGCCAGGCCAGGCACTGCGGTTGTGGCGTTGAATGTCGTGCGGCTCAGGCTGGCATCAGGAAACACGCCGGCGCCACCTGTTTCAGCATTAAGCCCGTCAAGCGAGGTCACAACGGCCGGGTTGACGCCGATGCCGCCGATGCCAAGACCAGCAGCAGCGCTACCTGCCCAGGCCTGGGCGGTTGCGTCCGTTGAACCGAGCCGGCTGGCAAAGCCACCGGCCTGCGCGCTGCCGGCCATCAATGCCAGACCGGCGACGCCCGACGCCAGCGCTACTGCCAGTCGCTTGTGATGAAATGTCAAGAAATGAGCCAAGATGTACCCTCCCACGCCGTCAATTCAGGCCGATTGCGTTGTGGCACCCTAGCTCCGCCTAAATGCGATGCAAGGGGAAGCCGTTACCAAGGTCGCTGCCGTCGTGCGCGGGCAAGACATCTGCAAATTCATTTTTTCTTGTCATTTCGCAGCCAAACACCGTCACAATACCGACATGAAAAAATTTTGTGCACGAATTTGCCGGTTTTATAATCATTTTTATCAAATTGTGTCTTCGGTATGACGCGCCCGGGACCACCTTCGGGCGGTCACCAAACAAACGTTTTTGAGACCTATGTTGCAGCAAAACAACAGCGGCGGACGCATGCCGGCATTTCGTTGGGCCCTATCGCTTGCCTTATTGTGACGCGAGTCGCACACTCCGTTTCTCATCGTCGCCTCGTTCGCGGGGCAAACTCAGAAAAAGACGGAAAATTTACATGAAACTCGTCCGTTATGGCGCGCCAGGCGCTGAAAAACCCGGCATCATCGATCAATCTGGTCAGATTCGTGACATTTCTCACCTTGTCGATGACATTGCGGGCGACGCCTTGTTGCCGGAAAAAATCGCCGCACTGAAAAAAATCGAAACATCAAGATTACCCGTTGTGCCTGCCGGCACCCGCATCGGTCCCTGCGTTGGAAAACTCGGCCATTTTATCGCTATCGGCCTCAACTACGTTGATCATGCGCATGAAACAGGCGCGCCTATTCCGGCCGAGCCAATCATTTTCGACAAAGCGCCCAATTCGGTCAGCGGGCCCCATGACGACATCGTCCTGCCGAGAGGCTCGATGAAAGGCGATTGGGAGGTCGAGCTTGCCATCATCATCGGCAAGGGCGGGCTTTATATTGATGAGGCAAAGGCACTCGATCACGTTGCGGGTTTTGCGCTGTGTAACGACGTCTCCGAGCGTGAACTGCAGATCGGCGGCACCGGCCAGTGGACCAAGGGCAAAAGCTTCCCTTCCTTCGGCCCGCTCGGACCATGGCTGGTTACCTCTGACGAGATCGGCGATGTGCAGAACCTCGACATGTGGTGCGACGTGAATGGCGAGCGCATGCAAACGGGCAATACGCGCACCATGATCTTTCCGGTCGCTCATCTCGTCGCCTATACGTCGCGCTTCATGCGCCTTGACCCGGGCGACGTCATCACCACCGGAACGCCACCGGGCGTTGGCATGGGCAAGAAACCCCCGCGCTTTCTCAAGGCAGGCGACCGGGTGAAGCTGCATATCCAGGGTCTTGGCACCCAGGAACAGCTGGTCCGCGACTACAAGGGCTGAGCGACGGACTAGCCGTTGCGGGCCCGCAGAAAGGCCTGCAACGAGGCGCGCGACCAGGCAAGGGCCGGCTGGCGAACCGCGTGATAGGCCTCAAGCACAAGGCGGGCAGCCTGATCCCGGCTGGCAAGCGACTCGATTGCCTCGTCGGCTGCTGCCCGCAAGGCCAGCAAGACGGCGTCCGGCAGCGCTGTCGGCTGCACACCATATTGGCGGACCATGACCTCAAGGGTGCGCGCATTCCACCATTCGGCTTCGGCCAGACCGACGTGACTTTCCGCCTCGCACGCCGCTTCGACAACAGCTTTCAAATCGCCATTCAGAGCCTGCCATACATCAAGCGCGATCAACGCCTCGCTGGAACCGTTCGGCTTGGTGACGCCCGGCCACAGATAATAGTGCGCCGCCTGATGGAAGCCTTGGGCCAGATCAGCCCATGGCCCGAGAAACTCAGCGGCATCAATGACGCCGGAGCGCAGATTGGCGACGATTTCCGAGGGTGCCGTCAGAACCGGTAGCGCCCCCAGCCGCCGGAACATCTCGCCGCCAAGTCCCGGCACCCGGATTTTGAGACCCTTGAAATCGTCCACGCCATTAATCGGCCGGTTGAACCAACCGCCAAGCGACGGGCCGGTGTTACCACCGGTAAACGGCTTGACGTTGTAGGGGCGATAAAGCCCGTCCCACAGCCCCTGCCCTCCGCCGTGAAGAAGGAACGCGCTGTGCTCGACCGGGGTCAATCCGAAGGGCAGGCTGGTAAAAATAGGTGCTGCGGCAATCTTCCCCGCCCAGAAGAAGGAGGCGCTGTGACCCATCTGGGCGGTCCCATTGCCGACCGCGTCAAACACCCCGAGCGCGGGCACGATATCGCCAGCGGCAAACACCTTGACCTCGATCGCCCCGCCGCTGAGCTTTGTGATCCGCTCGGCCAGCCGGCGCGCGCTCGTCCCTGGCCCCGGCTGATCACGCCCCCACGACGTCACCATGCGCCATTGCTGGCGACCTTGCGCCAGCGCCGGCGCCGCAAGGCCAAGCGACAGCGCGGCTGACATGGCGAAACGGCGTGTCAGTGAGCGCGACATGTTATCCACCCCACAATTCATGGAAATGATGGACCGGGCCGGCGCCCTGCCCCACTTCGAGCTCGCCAGCGCGTGCTATCGCGCCACTGAGCCAGGTCTTCGCCTGCCCGACCGCCTCCTCAAGCGTCAGGCCGCGCGCCAGCAGGGCAGCGATGGCCGATGATAATGAACAACCCGTGCCATGCGTATTGCGGACAGCAAGCCTTGGCGCGCTGAAGCGCGTGACACCGGTCTCACTCACCAGGATATCAATTGCCATGTCGCCACTGCCATGTCCGCCCTTGACCAGTACGGCCCGCGCACCACGCGCGAGAATGATGCGTCCCTGCGCGGCCATCTCGCCTTCGTCACGCGCCATGACGCCACCGGCCAGCCGTGCCGCCTCCGGCAGATTGGGCGTCACCAACAGCGCGCGGGGAAAAAGGTTGGCAATCAGGGCATCCACCGCTCCATCATCAATGAGCGCCGCGCCCGATTGGGCAACCATCACAGGGTCAAGCACGATGAATGGGCACTCGCGCGCCATCAGCCCGTCAGCGACAGCACTGATCGTCTCACGATTGCCGAGCATGCCGATTTTGATCGCCTTGACGGCGAGATCGTCAAAAACCGCGTCCATCTGCGCACGGATGATGGCGGGCGGCACGGCATGAATGGCCGTCACGCCCTGCGTGTTCTGGGCGGTAAGCGCGGTGATCACGCTCGCCCCATAGACACGCTGGGCAGCAAAGCTCTTCAAATCCGCCTGAATGCCCGCCCCGCCGCTTGAATCCGAGCCGGCAATCGTCAGCGCAATGGGAATCGTCATCGCCGGTTTGCCCGCGCTTTGGTGATTTCGGCAGAAAGGCGCGCTGCCGCCATGGCGGGCTCGCCATCTGCAAAAATTGCCGAAATAACGGCAATACCATCAGCGCCCGCGGCGATCACCGACCCACAATTATCAACCGTGATACCGGCAATCGCGCATATCGGCAGATCAGCGCGACGCGATCTGAGCACATCGACCAGACGACGAAACCCGTCCAGTCCCAACGGCGCCGTCTCATTGACCTTGCTGGCGGTCGCAAATACGCCGCCAAGTCCGACATAGTCGATCACCTCGAGCGGCGCGGCACGCGCCTCCGCTTCGCTGCGCACCGTCAGGCCAATAATAGCGTTGGCGCCCAGAATGCGCCGCGCGGCGTCCGCCGGCAGATCATCCTGCCCGACATGGACCCCGTCAGCCCCGCAGGCCATCGCGATGTCAACCCGGTCATTGATGATCAGCGGCACGCCTGTCCCCGCAAGCGCTGCTTTCGCGGTCATTGCCAGATGAAGAAAAGCGTTCGTGGACATGGATTTACAGCGCAATTGCAGCAGGCGGACGCCGCCGGCAGCCGCCGCGCGCAGCGCGTGCGCCATCTCGATGCCCGGCGTCACATCAGGGTCAAAAATGGCGTAAAGCGACAGATCAAGAGATGTCATGACAATCTCGCCCTCTCGCTCAGTATCGCGTCATCCATCGCATGCAGCGCATCGATGAGATGGACCGAGAAACTACCCGGACCTTGTGCTTTTTGTGCCGCGATCTCTCCGGCAACGCCCATCACGATGTGCCCGGCAATGGCTGCGAGGATCGGTTCGCGCGTGACTGACACAAAGGCCGACATCAAGGCCGCTTCGGCGCAGCCGATCGCCGTCACCTTTTGCAGGAAGGGATGTCCGTTGCCGCAGATGACGGGCGTCCTCCCGTCGCTGACGCAATCCGAAGCTCCGCTCACGGCAATCGTTACGCCGCCTGCAAGCGCACGCGCCTGAATGACGTCCGCCTGCGCCGGCTCGTCAAACAACGCACCATATTCGCTGCCATTGAGCCGGATGATGCGCGGCGATTTTGCAAGCAGCTCTTGGGCAAATCGGCCACGATCCGCCGAGCGATCAATAAAGACCGGGTCAAGGACCCAGGGCTTGCCAGTTTCACGCGCTGTGTCGACCGCAATACCCACCGCCTCGCGCCGCTCACGGTCGAAAGTCCCGAGATTGACCAGAAGCGCATCGGCGCTCGCGACAAAGGCACCAATCTCTTCCGGCGACACCGTCATCGAGGGAACAGCGCCGATGGCAAGCAAGACGTTGGCCGTGAACTGGGCCGCAACGATATTTGTCAGACAATGGACACGCGGCTGTCGCCGTCGCAAATGACGAAGCGCTTCACCCAAATCGGCTACTGACGGACGCAACGCGCTCAAGATCTCGATTTCCTCCGCCGGCATGACCCGGTTCAGGTTCGACGGGTTGGACGTCACCTCTCAGCCTGATCATTCAGGCACCCCGACGAGATGACGGGGAATGTAAGCGTATGGCGGGTTTTTGGCAAGGCGCTGGCGCCTCAGCGCGGCATGCGGGCGGCGGCCTCGTATTTTGCTTTAAGCCCCAGCTGACGCTCGCGGAAGATGACGAACATGCCCGACAGAATGACGACAAGACCGCCAATGATGGTCTGCGTGCCCGGCACATCGCCAAACACAAACCAGCCCAGCATCGTCGCCCAGGCAATCGACGTATATTCGAAGGGCGCGATGAGGGACGCATCGGCATATTTGAAGCTGGTCGTAAGGAGAAGCTGGCCAACGCCGCCGCTGACCCCGATGGCCAGCAGCAGGGCTGCTTCGCCAGGCGTTGGCATCACCCAGCCGAAGAGCGCGCTCGCCAGACCAATCGCCGCGCCACCCAGCGAAAAATAGAAGGCGATGGTTGGCGGTTCTTCCGTTGACGTCAAAGCCCGCACCGTCACCATGGCGAAGGCTGAACAGACCGCCGCGACAAGGCACAAGAGGGCGCCGATGGCCGCCGCACTCGGAGACGTTGTCAACGCTTCGCCCAGATGCGGCCACAGGATGATCAGCACGCCCACCATCCCGATACCAACCGCTGTCCAGCGATAAATGCGCACGCGCTCATGCAGGATCGTTGCGGCAAAAATCACTCCGAAAATCGGCATCGCATAGCCGATCGCCGTCGCATCGGGCAGCGGAATATAGGACAGACCGGCAAAGCCGAGCGCCATAGAGCTGATACCGATACAGACGCGCAACACATGGGCGAAGGGCCGTCTGGTCGCCAGCGCAGCGCGCACCGGGCCACGCATGGCAATGTAAACCAGGATCGGAATGACGGCAAAGAGCGAGCGTGCAAAGACGATTTCACCCGTCGGCAGGCGGGCCGCCACCAGCTTCACCATCATCGCCATGACGACAAAAACAAAGGTGGCGGCGATCTTGAAGACAATGCCGTAAAGTTCGCTCAAGGTCGCCTGCCTTCCCGTTGCTGTGGATCATCACAACAGGGCACATCTTTCACCGTCGCTTGCCGTGACAACCCCATCTAGATGAGGCCGCGCGCTGAAAGATTGCGTATCAGTGCCGCCGTTCCAAAGCGCCACGGTGGCGCGTCATCGGTGGGGCGGACACGATTGACGAGACTGCCAAGCTTGCTGCTGCGAATGGTGACGATATCGTTGGTCTTGTGTGTGAACCCCTCGCCCCGATGGTCGCGATCCTCGATCGGCGCAAACATCGTACCGCAGAAAAGCACGAAACCGTCCGGATACTGATGATGAGGGCCAATCGTCTGTGACACCAGATCAAGCGGATCGCGCGCAATCGCCGTCATGGTCGAGGAGCCGGTGAGGCGAAAGCCGTCCTCGCCCTCGACCACCAGTTCGACATGGGCGCGGCGAATATCTTGAAGCGAAAAACTATGGTCGATCAATCGAACGAAGGGGCCGATGGCCGTTGAGGCATTATTATCCTTCGAGCGCCCGAGAAGCAGCGCCGAGCGACCCTCGACATCACGCAGATTGACATCATTGCCCAGGCTTGCGCCGACCAACACTCCGCGCGAATTGACGATCAGAACCACTTCAGGTTCCGGATTGTTCCAGCTTGAGCCCGGGTGGATGCCGATATCAGCTCCCGTGCCCACCGCGCTCATCGGTTGCGCCTTGGTGAAGATTTCCGCGTCTGGGCCGATACCGACTTCGAGATATTGTGACCAGGCGCCGCGCGCCATCAGTGTTTTTTTAAGCGCTGCTGCCTCGGGCGAGCCGGGTTTGAGGCCGGAAAGATCACGCCCCACACTGGCCAGAATGTCCGCCCTTATGGCATCCGCGCGCGCCGGTTCACCCCGCGCCTGCTCCTCGATCACCCGCTCCAGCAGGGACAGAATAAACGTGACGCCTGCCGCCTTGATCGCCTGAAGGTCGATGGGCGCAAGGAACGACAGACCGGCACCCCCTTGCGCGCCGCCCGCCAGAATGTCGTCCAGAGAGCCAAGCCGCTCACCCTTCACCTGACGTGCCGCCGCAGCAGGATCGTTTTCTTCACACAACACACTCACCAGCGGAAACGAGCGTGAGATGTCGTAGACCCCGTCATCATCAATGCGCACCACCGACGGACCGTCCTGATCAGCCCGCCAGACACGACCGATCAACGTCCCTGTCGTGCCATCGGCCGGCAAGGTGGTTTGCGCCGAATGATGTAATCTTGTCACAAATCCTCCATCCGGCGCCCCGATTGCCGCTGCCCATAATGATCCTTGTCCGCCACCGCAATCAACCTGAATTGCGTTGCGGGCTTGGTCTTCGCCTCATGGCCGATTATAGAGCCTTGCCGCGAGGCGGGAGACGGCCGGTATGGACTGGACAAAAAGCGGAACGATATTGGTCACCGGCGCCAGTGGCTTTGTCGGCGCAGCGGTGTTGCGTGCTCTTGCCGCAAAGGGCGCGCGGCTGCGGGTTTTGGTGCGCGCGGGCAGTCCGCGCGATAATCTCGCCGGCCTGCCGGCTGAGGTAATGACCGGCGATCTGCGCGATTCGGCCGCCGTTGGCGCAGCCATGGAGGGCGTTGACGGCCTCTTCCATGTGGCCGCCGATTACCGGTTATGGGCACCTGACCCCGAAGATATCGTTCGCAACAACGAGGCGATGACACGCACCGTCATGGAGGCAGCGCTTGCCGCTAACATCAGCCGCATCGTCTATACCAGCTCGGTCGCCACCCTGAAGCCCGGCGACGATGCACAGCCGGGTCATGAAAAGGGCAGACTGACAGCCTCAACCGCCATCGGCGCCTACAAGCGCTCCAAGGTGATTGCCGAGCGCCTGGTCGACGATCTCGTCGCCAATCGCGGCCTGCCCGCCATCATCGTCCATCCTTCAACGCCGATCGGCCCCGGCGACATCAAGCCGACACCAACCGGGCGTGTGATCGTCGAGGCAGCGAACGGGCGCATGCCCGCCTATGTCGATACCGGCCTCAACCTCGTCCATGTCGATGATTGCGCTGACGGCCATCTGCTGGCCTTCGCGAAGGGCCGGGTTGGCGAGCGCTATATTCTGGGCGGCAGCGATGTTAGCCTTGGCACCATGTTGCACGACATTGCCGAATTAACCGGGGGCCGGCCGCCCTTCGGGCGCGTTCCCCGCCGCGCCATCATTCCCTTTGCCTATATCGGCGAAGCGATTGCCCGCCTTACCGGCAAGGAGCCGTTCGCAACCGTCGACGCGCTGCGCATGGCGGCCTATCGGATGTATTTTTCGTCCAGCAAGGCTGAACGCGACCTGGGCTACGGCGCCCGCCCCTACCGTCAGGCGCTGGCCGACGCGATCGGCTATTTCCGCGCGCGCGGTGTCGTCAGATGACGGTTGTGACGGATCTCGCCTGGCTGATGCTCGCGGTGTGGATGTTCCTGCTGCTCTGTCGCGGCCATTTCTGGCGGGCCGGCGTCCGGGATGATGATATCCTGCCACCGCCACCGGGCGGCTGGCCGGCGGTGATCGCGGTGATCCCGGCACGCGATGAAGCCGATATGATCGGCGCCACCCTCGCCTCGCTCTTTGTGCAGGATTACAAAGGTTCCCTGCAAATCATTGTGGTGGATGACCAAAGCAGCGATGGCACGAGCGATATCGCCCGCCGGGCAGCGGCCGGTGCTGGCGCCACGGACCGTCTGCTTGTGCTGCCTGGCGCGCCGCTCCCCGAAGGCTGGACTGGTAAGCTCTGGGCGGTCAATCAGGGAATTGAGAAAGCCTCGCGAAGTGATTCTCCGCCCACATTTATCTGGCTGAGCGACGCCGACATCACCTACGCTCCCGATACCCTGTCAAGCCTGGTGGCGCGGGCAGAAGCCGGCAATCTGGTTTTAACGTCGCTGATGGCCCGCCTGCGCTGCGACAGCCTGGCTGAGCGCTGGCTGATCCCGGCCTTCATCTTCTTCTTTCAGATGCTCTACCCCTTCGCCTGGGTGAATGACCCGCGGTCCCGCATGGCCGGCGCGGCCGGTGGCTGCATGCTGGTCAGGCGCGGGGCGCTCGACAAGGCCGGCGGCATTGCCAGCATCAGGTCAGCGCTCATCGATGATTGCGCCCTGGGAGCGCGCCTCAAACAGCAAGGAGCGATCTGGCTTGGCCTGACCAACCGCGCGCTCAGCGCCAGACCCTATCCCCGTTTCGCCGATATCGCCCGCATGGTGTCACGCTCGGCCTATGCGCAGCTTCATTATTCGCCATGGCTGCTTGCCGGTACGGTAATCGGTCTTGCCTTCGTGTATCTCGGCCCGCCGCTCCTTGCCTGCGTTGCCCATGACGACGCAGCATTTCCCGCCCTGCTCGCCTGGGCGCTGATGAGTTCCATGTTCGTTCCGATCCTGCGCTTTTACCGCCTGTCGCCGCTCAGGGCGCCCGCCCTGCCGCTGATCGCCCTTGCCTATCTGGTGTTTACCCTTCATTCCGCCTATCAGCACGCTGCCGGCAGGGGCGGCATGTGGAAAGGCCGGGCGCAGGCCCTGCCGCGGGAGGGTGCGTGAATTCAGCCAGTGACATGCGTTCGGGCAAAGGCAGCAGCGACGAGAATTTTCCCGTCGCATCCTGGCTTGTAGCCCCGCGCCATCGCCGGCTGATCCTCACCTTCTACGATTTTGCCCGTGCAGCCGACGATGTCGGCGACCATCCAACGCTCGATGCAGCGACCAAGCTTGCCATGCTGGGCCAGATGGAGCGCACCCTTCAGGGGCAGGACGATACCGAGCCGGCGGCCCTGCCACTGCGCCTCGCCCTGGCTGAGCGCGGATTGTCGCCCCGCCACGGCCTTGACCTTCTGGTCGCCTTCAAGCGCGATTGTACCAAGAACCGTTATGATGATTGGGCTGAGCTGATGGATTATTGCCGCTATTCGGCAAACCCGGTCGGGCGCTTCGTTCTCGACGTGCACGGCGAGAGCGAGGAGCTGTGGCCGGTCAATGACGCGCTCTGCTCGGCCTTGCAGATCATCAACCATCTGCAGGATTGCGCCGAGGATTACCGCGAAATCGATCGCGTTTACGTCCCGCGCGATGCCTTGGCGGCTGAAGGGCTGGACGTCAGCGCGCTTGCCGCCGCCCAGGCAACGCCGGCATTGCGCCATTGCCTGTCGCAACTGGCACTCAGGACAGATCACCTGCTCGATGTGAGTGAGGCTTTTGCCGGACGTATCCGCGATAGCCGCCTTGCCTGCGAGGTGGCGGTCATCCAGCGGCTGGCACGGCGTCTCGTGGGCCTATTGCGCGATCGCGATCCCCTGAGCGAACGTGTCCATCTCTCAAAGTCGCAAATGGCCGCAACCGCGCTTGGCGGTGTTCTCGACATCACCGTCCAGCGTCTCTTTCGACCAGATCGATCTCTTGCCGGGCGCATCACGTCATGAACACCCAAGCCCCCGTTGCGTCAGCTATCGCCCGCTCAAGCTCGTTTTATGCCGGCATGCGTGTCCTGCCACCAGCCCAGCGGGCGGCCATGTATGCGATCTATGCGTTCTGTCGTGCCGTCGATGACGTTGCCGACGAAGGCGGCGAGAGGGCGGAGCGGCAGGCAGAACTCGCCCGCTGGCGTGCCGATGTCGATGCCATGTATCAGGGAAAGGTTGCGCCAAGGCTGGCCGACCTTGCCAGCCATATTGTCACCTACCACCTGCAGCGCGCCGACATGCAGGCGATTATCGATGGCATGGAAATGGATGCGGTTGCCGACATCAGAGCCCCGGACTGGGCAACGCTCGACCTTTATTGCGACCGTGTGGCAAGCGCGGTTGGTCGCCTCTCGGTCAGGGTGTTTGGCATGGCAGAAGCGCCTGGTATCGCGCTCTCGCACCATCTCGGGCGGGCGCTACAGCTGACCAACATCTTGCGCGATATTGATGAGGATGCGGCAATTGATCGCCTGTATCTCCCGCGTGAAGCGCTTCTTGCCGCTGGTATCTTGAGTGACGATCCCAAATCTGCCACCGCAGACAGGGACCTTGACGCGGCCTGCGCTCCCGTAATCGCGCGCGCGCGCGCCCATTTCGCCGAGGCGGCCGCTATCATCGCATCAGCGCCACGACAGGCCACCCGCGCCCCGCGCCTGATGGGCGCCTATTACGGGGCCGTGCTTGACGCACTTGAAAAACGCGGCTTTGCACCCCCGCGCCTGCGCCCCCGCTTGCGCAAGCGCGATAAGCTGTTGATTCTCCTCCAGCACGGATGGCGATGATGCGTGCCAGAACCCTTCACATCATCGGCGCCGGCCTGGCGGGGCTCACAACCGCTGCCGGCGTTGCCCGCAAGGGCGAGGATGTGGTCATCCACGAAGCATCGGCCCATGCCGGCGGGCGGTGCCGCTCCTATTTCGAGCCTGCACTCGACATGATGATCGACAATGGCAATCATCTCGTTCTTTCGGGCAACCGCGCCACCATGCATCTGCTGGACCTCGTCGGCTCGCGCGGCGAACTGGCGGGTCCTGACGAAGCGTCTTTTTCCTTCGTTGATCTCGACAGCGGTGAACATTGGACGCTGAAGCCCAATATCGGCCCTGTGCCATGGTGGGTGCTTGTCAAGGCGCGACGCGTCCCCGGCTCCTCGCCCTTCGACTATCTGGTCGGCGCCCGCCTTGCGGGCCGCAAGCATGGCACGACAGTCGGCGATGTGATCAGCGAAGACCACCCGCTTTATCATCGCATGTGGGAACCCTTGCTGGTCTCGGCGCTTAACACCGACCCGCAGGAGGCCTGCACCCAGATGGCGTGGGCGGTGATGCGCGAGACATTGGCACGCGGCGGGCAGGCATGCCGCCCGCTGATTGCCCATCATGGTTTGTCGCGTGCCTTCATTGAACCCGTCATCGACTTTGTCGAGGGTCGCGGCGTCGAACTCAAATTCAATCACCGTTTGAAGGCAATGTCCTTTACCGGCGAGCGAGTGAGTGAGCTTGATTTTGGTGACGAGAAAATCTCGCTGGATGAGCGCGACGCCGTCGTTCTTGCCGTGCCACCCTGGGTGGCGCAGGATCTTGTGCCGGACATCACCACGCCGACCGCCTTTCGCTCCATCATCAACGGCCATTTCAAGACAGCGCCCGCCCAGGATCAGCCGCCGATCCTTGGTGTCGTCAACGGCGCCGTGCAATGGGTTTTTGCCTTCGAACAGCACGTATCGATCACCATCAGTGCCGCCGAGCCATTCCTTGATAGGCCGCGTCAGGAACTGGCAGAGTTGCTATGGGCGGATGTGAAAGCAGCGACCGGGCTTCGCGGTGACCTGCCAGCCTGGCAGATCATCAAGGAAAAGCGCGCGACCTTCGCCTGCACACCCGGCGAAGTGGCCAAACGCCCACCCCAGACAACGAGATGGAAGAACCTCGTCCTGGCCGGCGATTATGTCGATACCAGCCTGCCGGCAACCATTGAGGGTGCGGTGCGCTCAGGCTTTGCTGCCGCCCGCCTGGTTCGTGGCAAGACGATCAATTTTTGACCGTGTGACGACACGTTCAAGCCTTCATGCGGGCCGCAAAAGCGGCTAGCCAAAGCGCGGCTGCTGTGGCAAAAGGCGGTCGAATGAAAAACATGAACTCCACTTCGCTTTTTGCGCGCAACTGCACTTGCGCCGGCTTGGCAAGGCAAGTGCTGGAGATGAGAAATGTCGTCGATGGCTACCGCTTCCTCCTTGCGCGAACGACCGATGGTCGATCCGTCCGCACCGCAAGCTGACATCATGTCGGACGGCGCGATCGAGGCGGGTATCAAGCGCGCAACCGATGCGCTTCTCACGGCACAGAAAGCTGACGGCCACTGGGTCTTCGAGCTTGAAGCCGACGTCACCATCCCGGCGGAATATGTGTTGCTGCGCCACTATTTGGCCGAGCCCGTTGACTCTCATCTGGAAGCTTTGATCGCCACCTATATCCGCCGCCGTCAGGCACCCCATGGCGGCTGGCCGCTCTTTCATGACGGGGCCTTCGACATGAGCGCATCCGTCAAGGCTTATTTCGCGTTGAAGATGATCGGCGATGACATCGAGGCGCCGCATATGCGTCGTGCCCGCGAGGCGATCCTGTCGCGAGGCGGCGCCGCGCGCAGCAACGTCTTTACCCGCGTTTTGCTGTCGCTCTATGGGCAGGTGCCGTGGCGCGCCGTGCCGGTGATGCCCGTCGAGATCATGCTGCTGCCGCGCTGGTTCCCTTTCCACCTCGACAAGGTATCCTACTGGGCCCGCACCGTCATCGTGCCCCTCCTTGTTTTGCAGGCGCGGAAGCCGCAGGCGCGCAACCCCAGAGGCATCGGCATTGGCGAACTCTTCGTCACAGCGCCCGACAAGGTGCGCGAATGGCCAGCCGGCGCCCATCAGGCCTGGCTGCTGGTCAAGCTCTTCGGTCTCCTCGACAAGGGTCTGCGTCTGGCCGAACCCTTCTTTCCAAAGCGCTCTCGCCAGCGCGCCATCGACAAGGCGGTGGCGTTCGTGCGCGAGCGCCTCAATGGCGAGGACGGGCTCGGCGCCATTTTTCCCGCCATGGCCAATGCGGTGATGATGTTCGATGTTCTGGGATTTCCCAAGGACGGAGCGGATTACGCCACCGCCCGCCATGCGATCGACAAGCTGCTGGTCGACAAAGGGGATGAAGCCTATTGCCAGCCCTGCGTGTCACCCGTCTGGGACACCGCTCTCGTCGCCCATGCTTTGCTGGAGACCGGCGACAAGGCAGCGCTTGCCGCATGCCGTCGCGGGCTTGATTGGCTGAAGCCGCTGCAGATCCTCGATGTCAAAGGCGACTGGGCAACACGTCGCCCCGATGTCCGTCCGGGTGGCTGGGCGTTCCAATATGCCAATCCTCACTATCCTGACCTTGATGATACCGCCGTCGTTGCCATGGCGCTCGACCGCGCCGGCGACGGCACGCCGGCCACCGATCGTATGGGTGATAAGGCGGCGATTGCCCGCGGGCGTGAGTGGATCCTCGGTCTGCAAAGCCGGAATGGCGGCTTTGGCGCTTTTGACGCCGACAACACCTATCATTACCTCAACCACATTCCCTTCGCCGATCATGGTGCGCTGCTTGATCCGCCAACCGCAGACGTGACGGCACGCTGCATCTCGATGCTCGCGCAGCTTGGTGAGCGCATGGAAACCAGCGAGCCGCTGCGGCGCGCCGTTGATTACCTCCTTTCCGAGCAATTACCCGATGGCAGCTGGTTTGGCCGCTGGGGCATCAACTATGTCTACGGAACCTGGTCGGCTTTGTGCGCCCTCAATGCCGCAGGCTTGACCGGCGAGCATCCCGATGTCCGCCGGGCCGCCGACTGGCTGACTTCCATCCAGAACAAGGATGGCGGCTGGGGTGAGGATGGCGACAGCTACAAGCTGGCCTATAATCGCTATGAGGCGGCACCCAGCACCGCCTCGCAAACCGCCTGGGCGCTCCTTGGCCTCATGGCGGCCGGCGAGGTTGATCATCCCGCAGTGGCACGAGGCATCGCCTATCTGACGGCCCATCAGGCCGCTGATGGTCTATGGCCGGAGGACATCTACACCGGCACCGGTTTTCCGCGCGTCTTCTATCTGCGCTATCACGGTTACGCGAAATTCTTCCCGCTATGGGCAATGAGCCGCTACCGCAATCTCAAGGCCGGTAACGGCAAGGCCGTCCTTTGGGGCATGTAACTCCTCCCCGGCCGGTCGTGCTCGCTGTCTGCGGGCTCAGGGCGGAGGCACGGATTGCTTCCGGCCTGGGCGTTGCATCCCTTGCCTGCGGCGGTGATGCGCCAACCCTGGCGCGCTGTCTGCCGCAGGAATATGACCGGCTGCGACCTGTCGGATTGATGAGCCTCGGGATCGCTGGCGGGCTTGATCCCCGATTGACGACGGGCGATGTGCTGATCGGCTCGACTGTTATCGCCGATGAGGCGCAGTATGAGTGCGATGTCGCCTGGCGTCGGGCATTGGTGCGATCACTGCCAGGCGCGGTTGTAGGTCCCCTGGCCGGCGGCGACCATGCCCTGGCAACACCCGCTGACAAATCCGCGCTTTACCATCGCACCCTCGCCCGCGCCGTTGACATGGAAAGCCAGCATGTCGCCCGCTTTGCCAACGTTCATGGCCTGCCCTTCGCGGCGTTAAGAGTGATCGCCGATCCGGCTGATCGCGCTTTACCGAGCGCTGCCCTGGTGGGATTGAAACCTGATGGCAGCGCAGCCATCCTGAAGGTGATCCTGGCGCTCATGAAAACGCCGGCGGAGCTGCCGGCGCTTCTGCAGGTGGCAAATGACAGCCGTCATGCCATGGCCCGTTTACTCAGCAGCCGCCTTTGCCTTGGCCCCGGCCTTGGTTTCCCGGATTTCGGCAAGCTTGTTCTGGACATGGCGTGAGAAGACAAATTCCGGCGGGCGCTGCTTGTCGAGCGGAATTTCCGGCGCGAATTCGCCCTCCGTCTTGACCCCGCGCAGCGCCACCATGGCAGCCACCCATGGCCGGCGGATGGTGTCCTTCACTGCCGTGCCTTCAAAGCCGCAATGAACCATGCAATCGGCGCATTTTTCATAATTGCCGACGCCGTAATTATCCCATTCGGTGGTATCCATCAGCTCCTTGAAGGTCTTGGTATACCCTTCGCCGACGAGATAGCACGGCTTCTGCCAGCCAAAGACGGTGCGCGCCGGCATGGACCACGGCGTGCACTCATAAGTCTGGTTGCCGGCCAGGAAGTCGAGGAAGAGGGTGGACTGAGTGAATGTCCAGCGCTTTCCACCATCGCCGCGGCGCAGAATGTCGCGGAAGATTTCCTTGGTCTTGGAGCGGTTGAGGAAATGCTGCTGGTCGGGCGCCCGCTCATAAGCATAGCCCGGCGACACCGTGATCCCGTCGAGGCCGATCTCCTTCATGTAATCGAAGAATGTCGCAGCCTTGGCCGGATCGGCATTGTTGAACAGCGTGCAATTGATCTGGACGCGGAAACCACGCGATTTGGCAAGCTTGATCGCTTCGATGCAGGTGTCGTAGACGCCCGTCTGGCACACCGAACGGTCATGCATTTCCTCGTCGCCATCCAGATGGATCGACCAGGTGAAGTACGGGCTCGGCTTGTACTGATCGATCTTCTTCGACAGCAGCAGCGCGTTCGTGCACAGGATCACGAACTTCTTCTTCTTGAGAAAACCCTCGACAATCTGCGGCATCTCGCGATGGATCAACGGTTCCCCGCCGGCAATCGACACGGCAGGCGCCCCGCACTCGTCGATCGCGTCCATGCATTCCTGGTAGGACAGGCGCTGGTTGAGGATCTCATCGGGATAATCGATCTTGCCGCAGCCGGCACATGCCAGATTGCAGCGAAACAACGGCTCCAGCATCATCACCAGCGGATAGCGCTTCCGGCCGCTGAGTTCCTGCTTGAGAATATAGGAACCGATACGAACCGTCTGTCTGAACGGAATGGACATCTCATACCCTCACTTGGCGTAGGCCGGGGCATTCGCCACCGACAATTTGCGCGCGCACGCGGGCGCGTTGCGTTCAAGTTCCGCCGGCAGGCGGAATTCAATGGTTTCCTTGATGCCGGGCAGTGTCGTCACCTCGACCGGCGACACTCGCCCCAAGGCGGCGATCACGTCCTCGACCAGGACTTCAGGCGCCGAGGCGCCTGCCGTCACACCGATCGTTCGCGCATCATTGAGCCAGAGCGGATCAACATCATTGCCGTTCGCCACCAGATAGCTCGGCACGCCAAGATCGCGACCGATCTCGCATAACCGGTTGGAATTGGACGAATTGCGCGCGCCGACGACCAGAATGACATCCGCAATGCCGGCCAGCGCCCGTACCGCCTGCTGGCGATTCTGGGTGGCGTAGCAGATATCGTTGATATCCGGGCCTTTGAGATTGCTGAAACGGCGCTCCAGGGCAGCGATGACGAGGCGTGTATCATCCACGCTCAACGTCGTTTGCGTCACATAGGCAACCGGCGCATCATCCGCCAGCGCCAGGGCTGCGACGTCCGCAACGCTCTCGACGATATGAACCGGGCCGTCGATCTGGCCGATGGTGCCCTCGACTTCCGGATGACCGGCATGGCCAATCAGAATGACCTCCCGCCCCTGCCCGGCATAGCGCTTGCCCTGTTTGTGAACCTTGGCGACCAGCGGACAGGTCGCATCAAGCACATATAATCCGCGCTCGTCCGCCTCGTCCTCAACCAGCCGCGAGACGCCATGGGCACTGAAGATGGTGACTGCGCCGCTGGGAACGGACGTCAGATCCTCAACGAAAATGGCACCTTTTTCTTTCAGACTTTCAACGACATGGCGGTTATGCACGATTTCGTGCCGAACATAGACAGGCGCGCCATGCAGGGCCAGCGCCCGCTCCACGATGTCGATCGCGCGCACCACGCCAGCGCAAAATCCACGCGGCTCGGCCAGCACCACTTTGAGGGACTGCGTGGTCTCCATGGCGATGCTCTCAGGCGCCAACCGAACGCAGCACACGCTCGGCACGCGAGGGCTCGACCAGTCTGACGATGGACGACACGATGCCTGCCGCATCAAGCCCCGCGGCGCGATACATGGCATCAGGTGAATCATGATCCTGGAAGAGATCGGGCAACGTCAGGGTGCGGACTTTGAGGCCGTTATCGAGCAGCCCATTGGCCGCCAGATGATGGAGCACGAAGGAACCGAAGCCACCGATGGAACCCTCTTCGATGGTGATCAGCGCTTCATGGTTTTTCGCCAGGCGATCAACCAGAGCCGCATCGATCGGCTTGGCAAAGCGCGCATCGGCAAGGGTCGTGCTGATGCCGAGTTCGGCCAGCATCTCCACCGCCTTCATGGTTTCACCAAGCCGCGTGCCGTAATTTAGAATGGCAACCCTGGTCCCTTCATGCATCACGCGGCCCTTGCCGATCTCCAGGATCTGGCCACGCTCCGGCATGTCGACACCCAGCCCCTCGCCGCGCGGATAGCGGAAGGCGATCGGACCCGCGTCATAGGCAACCGCAGTTGCCACCATATGGACAAGCTCGGCCTCATCGCCCGGCGCCATCAGCACCATATTGGGCAGGCAGCCGAGATAGGCGGTATCGAAGGAGCCGGCATGGGTGGCGCCATCAGCGCCCACAAGACCGGCACGATCGATGGGAAAGCGCACCGGCAGATTTTGCAGCGCCACGTCATGGACCACCTGGTCATAGCCGCGCTGCAGGAAGGTTGAATAGATGGTGGCAAACGGGCGCATCCCCTCGCAGGCGAGACCGGCGGCAAACGTCACCGCATGCTGTTCGGCGATGCCTACGTCAAAGGTGCGAGCCGGGAAGGCCTTGCCGAAGAGATCGACGCCGGTGCCCGACGGCATGGCGGCGGTGATCGCCACGATCCGCTCGTCGCGCTCGGCCTCCTTGATCAGGCTTTCGCCAAACACCTTGGTATAGCTTGGCGCATTGGCCTTGGCTTTTTTCTGGGTACCCGTCTCGACATCAAACGACACAACACCGTGATAGCGGTCCGCCGACGCTTCGGCTGGGGCATACCCCTTGCCCTTCTGTGTCACCACGTGAACGAGGATCGGCCCGTCCTTGGCGTCGCGCACATTGCGCAGGACCGGCAGAAGATGGTCAAGATTATGGCCGTCCACCGGGCCGATATAGTAAAAGCCCAGCTCTTCAAACAGCGTCCCGCCGGTGACGAAGGTGCGTGCATGCTCGACGGCGCGCGTAATCGCATTATCGATGGTGGCGCCGAAATGCTTGGTCAGCTGCTTGCCGATATCGCGCAGCGACAGGTAGGTACGACCTGACAGGATGCGCGCCAGATAGGCCGACATGGCGCCAACCGGCGGGGCAATCGACATGTCGTTGTCATTGAGGATGACGATGAGCCGCGAGCCAAGCGCACCCGCATTGTTCATCGCCTCATAGGCCATGCCAGCCGACATCGAGCCATCACCGATAACGGCGACCACATTGAAATCGTCACCCTTGAGATCACGCGCCACCGCGTAACCAAGCGCCGATGAGATCGACGTCGAGGAATGCGCTGCGCCGAACGGGTCATAAACGCTTTCGGAGCGTTTGGTGAACCCTGACAATCCGCCACCCTTGCGCAGGGTGCGAATACGATCACGCCGTCCGGTGAGTATCTTGTGCGGATAGGCCTGGTGGCCGACATCCCAGATCACCTTGTCGCGCGGCGTATTGAACACGTGATGCAACGCCACCGTCAGTTCGACAACACCAAGCCCCGAGCCCAGATGGCCTCCGGTCAATGAGACGGCATCGATCAATTCCGCCCGCAACTCGTCGGCAACCTGCGCCAGCTTGGTATCAGGCAGCAGACGCAGATCAGCGGGCGTCGAGAGGGTATCGAGAAGCGGGGTTGCACTGGCCATGATCAGGCTCCTGAATTTTGTCTCGGGACGCGTGTCGCAAAACACGTAAATCCCATCGGCGGTAGGACGGTCGGTTGGTCCGTTGGCAGCGAACGCGACGTCAGGTTCACGTTTTCGATGAGAGGCTTTTCGCACAGTCCACAGCGCTTGACCAGTTGGAATCTTAACGGTTCAGTGACGATGTGCTCTTCACGTCACACTCGCTCTCAGCCGCCATCCATGCTCTCATTATCGGGTCGCTGGCAGTGATCAATGATTGAACAAAAAGGCAGCCTGCGTTAGCTCACAGGCTGATTTGCGGCAAAAGGCGGGGAGCGCTGGTTTTGTTGACCTCATTCATCGTTGCCGTGGTCCGCCTGTGCTTGCGGCATCGATGGGTGGTCGTCATCGCCTCTGTCGCCTTGATGGCACTCGGCGTTCGCCACGTCATCAACCACTTCGCCATCAATACCGATTCGGGCAAGCTGATCAGCGAATCCGTACCATGGCGCCAACTCGAAATTGCCTTCGATGTCACCTTTCCCAGCCGGACCGGCCTGACTGTCGTGGTGATCGACGCATTGACGCCGGAAGCGGCCGAAAACGCCGCCAACCTGCTCAATGAACGTCTTGGGCAATTACCTGAGGTGATCCGCTCCTCGCGCCGCCCCGATGGCGGGGATTTCTTCAAGCGTAACGGCCTGCTGTTTCTGAGTACCGCGGAAGTGAAATCAACAACCGAGCAATTATTCCGTGCGCAGGCTTTCCTCGGTACCTTGGCCGCCGATCCGTCGCTGCGCGGTGTCATGGATACGCTGTCGCTGGCCGCCCGCGGCGTTCGCGAGAAAGAAACCACTATCGACAGTCTCGACAAGCCCCTGTCATCGATTGCCGGGGGCTTCGAGGCCGCTCTTGCCGGCAAGCCACCGGCCTTCTCGTGGCGCGAACTTTTCACCGGAACAGATGCCAGGGAGCGCGACAAACGACGCATCCTGCTCGTCCAGCCCGTTCTCGACTACACCGCGCTTGAACCTGGCCAGATCGCATCAGAGGCGATCCGCGAGGCAGCACATAGCCTGAAACTCGACGAGCAAAATGGCATCCGCGTGCGCTTGACCGGCCCGGTGCCGCTGGCTGACGAGGAATTTGCCACTGTGGCTGATGGCGCTGCACTCAACGCAGCCATCACCGTGCTGGCGGTCGTGTTCATCCTGTGGCTGGCGCTGAAATCGCCACGGATCATGTTTGCTGTGTTCGCCTCGCTTGTAGTGGGCCTTGCCGCCACGGCAGCGCTCGGCCTCATGATGGTGGGCAGTCTCAATCTCATTTCAGTCGCCTTTGCCGTCTTGTTTGTTGGTCTGGGAGTTGATTTCGGCATCCAGTTTTCGGTCCGCTATCGCGATGAGCGGCACCGCAACGACAACATCGACGCGGCGCTCTGTGATGCTGCCGGCGAATCCGGCCGCCCGCTGCTGCTCGCCGCTGTCTCGACCGCCATGGGGTTCTTTTCGTTTCTGCCAACCGAATATCGTGGCTTGTCCGAGCTTGGTCTCATTGCCGGTGTCGGCATGCTGCTGGCTTTCGCCACCTCGATCACCCTGCTGCCCGCCCTGATCAGCCTGCTGCGCCCCCGCGGCGAGACGGAGGCGATGGGTTACGCCATTCTCGCCCCCGTTGATCATTTCCTTGCCCGCCACCGCCGTGCCGTTCTCATCGCCACCGCCATCATCAGCATCGGCGGCCTGCCACTGCTCGCTTTCCTGCGCTTTGATTTCAACCCGCTCAATCTGCGCAGCCCGAAAGTTGAATCTGTCTCCACCTTCCTCGACCTGTCGCGTGATCCGCTCACGAGCCCTAACGTCATCGATATTCTCTCGCCCACCCTTGATGACGCCAACGCTCTGTCGGTTCGCCTCGAGACACTGCCGGAAGTCGATCACGTCCTGACGTTGAGCGACTTCGTGCCCTCCGGGCAGAAAGAAAAGCTCGAACTGATCGAGGATGCGGCAGCACTTGTCGGCCCGACACTGGCGCCGGGAGAAACCAGGCCAGCGCCGGGCGATGACGAACTGATCATCTCGCTGCAGCGGACCGCCGCCGATCTGTCGGCGTTGGCAAAGGCAAGTCCAGGCAAGGATCAAACCATCGCCCGGCTGGCCGAGGCGCTGGAGAAACTCGCTCAGGCAGCGCCTGCTGTGCGCGCCAGGGCCAAGGCAGCCTTCGTGCCGCCGCTTCTGGTGACGCTCGACCAGCTGCAGGCCGCGCTGCAGGCAAGCGCCGTCACCCGTGCCGATCTGCCGCCAGACCTTGTCGCTGACTGGATCGCGGCTGACGGCAGCGCTCGTCTCGAAGTCGCACCCAAGGGTGACGGCAATGACAACGCCGTGCTGCGACGCTTTGCCGATGCGGTACGGCAAATCGCACCAAACGCCACCGGCGTACCCGTCTCGATCCAGGAATCAGGAAAGACGGTCGTCAACGCCTTTCTTCATGCCGGCGCCTTCGCGCTGATCACGATTTTGATCTTGCTATGGGTCGTGCTGCGCCGGCTCTCCGACGTGCTGTTGACGCTGATACCGCTCATTCTTGCAGGCGTCGTCACGCTCGAACTGTGCGTCGTCTTCGGCCTGCCGCTCAATTTTGCCAACATCATCGCCTTGCCGCTGCTGCTGGGCGTCGGCGTCGCCTTCAAGATCTATTTCGTCATGGCGTGGCGCGCCGGCGTCACCGACCTGTTGCAGTCAAGCCTGACACGCGCTGTCTTCTACAGCGCCATGACAACCGCCGTGGCCTTCGGCAGCCTGTGGTTGTCCAATCATCCAGGCACGTCCAGCATGGGCCAGCTTCTGGCTTTGTCATTGGTGACGACGCTTGCCGCCGCCGTTCTCTTCCAGCCCGTCCTGATGGGCCCACCGCGCGTCATCAAGCAGGTGCGGGAGGGATGACCTCCTCAAGACGCGGGTGCAGCACTTCCATCGAACAATGTGGCAATTCGAACATAACGCCGAATGTCCATCTCGTGTCGGGTAGGACGGCTGCCCCGGGGCGAGATCGGTATATCTCATCTCGACATCTGGATCTTAACTATGCAAAAAAAAGCAGTTAATGCCGCATGTTGTCATCTGATGCTATCACCGAAAAATTCATGACGAACTTTCGTACCATATCGCCTCACCCGTCGACATTGCCTCGGAAGCGCCGTTTTATTTCGCTGACTCTTTCGTGATGAGTGAAAAGAGAGGATTTGTTTCGATGTTCAATGAGTTCGTTGATCGGGGCTTGACCAACTGCACGACGACGACGGGATGATTTCGCGCCGTTCGTTCTTGAGATGGTTGAGTGGCATTGCGGCAGGCTGCTTTACTCTGGGAAGTTATGCCTTCGCGATTGAACCTGGCTTCCGCCTCTCTGTTGTGCGCTACAAGATGAGGCCGCCGCGCTGGACGTCGAACCTATCGCTAAAAATCTGCATCCTGGCCGATCCCCATTGCGTCGAGCCACATATGCCGCTGGCGCGCTGGCAACGCATCATCGCCGCGGCCAATGAGACACAGCCCGACCTTCATCTTTTACTTGGAGATTTCGCCGCTGGGCACCGTTGGCGCACGGGCACTGTGAACGTAGACGACATTGCGAAAGCCGCCATGGCACTTGAGGCACCCTTGGGCACGTACGGCATCTGCGGCAACCACGACTGGTGGGACGATAAAGCGGCACAGAAATCTGGAGTTGGGCCGACCTATACCGAGACGGTCTTTACTGCCGCCGGTATACCCATGCTCGAAAACCGTGCGAAGCGGCTCGAACACTTAGGCCACCCTTTCTGGCTGACCGGCACGTCATCAATTTTGGCGATCAAGCGGCGTTCCGATCGCTATGAAGGCCGCGCAAAACTCGCGGAAACATTGGCGCAGGTGACAGATGACGCGCCAATCATTCACCTCGCCCACGAGCCCGATCTGTTCGTCGACATGCCGTCGCGCGTATCGCTCACACTAAGCGGCCATACCCATGGCGGACAGGTACGTCTTTTCGGCTATTCGCCGGTGACGCCATCACGTTTCGGTAACCGCTTTGCCTACGGCCATATCGTCGAAGGCGGGCGCCACCTTCTTGTCTCAGGCGGGCTTGGCTGCTCAATCGCGCCCGTCCGATTTGGTGTACCACCCGAGATCGTCGTGCTGGAGCTCGGTTCCGCCGACCATCAGGACTACACGGATTTGAGACAGGTGCGAAGGATGCCCGCTTTCCATGACAGTAGCGTCGCTTGATGAACCAGCCTCAG
Source organism: Raskinella chloraquaticus (SeqCode) (assembly GCF_021731865.1). Taxonomy (NCBI): domain Bacteria; kingdom Pseudomonadati; phylum Pseudomonadota; class Alphaproteobacteria; order Hyphomicrobiales; family Phreatobacteraceae; genus Raskinella (SeqCode); species Raskinella chloraquaticus (SeqCode). The sequence continues at coordinate 46,707 of NZ_JAKFWN010000043.1, forward strand.
GCGTCGGCAAATCCGCCGAGCCTTGCGCCGCTGGCTTCAAGGGCCTCACGGCATTCGGACGCGGTAAGCGCTTCGAATTCTTCGCGATAGCGCGCACCGGGCACCGCGAAGCGGAACCCCCCACTTGTTGCCGGGTGGCAGTAAATCTCGCTGAAGCCGTCGGGCAGGTGTTCCAGAAGGGCAGCGAGCCGTGGCGCTGTCAGCGCACCGGTGAAGGCAAGGCCAAAGACCTGATCGGGGACCGTAATACCCCGTCGCCGCGCCTGCTGTGCCAGCCTCCTCGCCCATGGCTCCATCACCAAACGCACCGGATTACTGATCATTGGCTCGATTTTGCTGACGATATCGAACGGCTCCAGCGGCACGCGCAGTGCCGTCATGCCGAAGGCTTTTCCGACGTCGAACACGAGTTCGGCGATCGTCGGATGAAGATGGAAATGCTTGTGGGCATTGACGTGATCGAGCCTGAGCCCGGTCGCGGCGAAGGCTAGGAACTGTGCTTCGATCTCGGCGCGCATTTGCCGGCGCACGCTGGGTTTGAAGAAAATCGCAGCACCAAACCGCGCCATATCGCGGCGCAGCACGCCTGTCGCATCGACCAGGCCGGGAATGCGGGCGGCCGGCAGGCAGGGCAGTGCTTCCGCGAGCGTGAGATGCAGCCCGACATGGAGCGTTGGTATGCGCTTTGCGATCGCAACCGCCTCCGCCGCCGCTGGCGCGCCCACCATCAAGCTCGCGGCAGACAGGATCCCGTCGCGATGAGCGATCTCGACTGCCGCGTTGACCTCGCCCGACAGGCCGAAATCATCGGCCGTGACGACCAGTCGTTTCAGTTCACCGCCTCGCGACGCTCACGCAGGAAGTGGAAGAATTCGACCCCCTCGCGCAGACGGCGCTTCATCATCGTCGGGCTCGCCACCATCTCACCGACGATGGAGGCGATCTTGCCGGCGCGGAAGTAGAAGCGCTTGTAGAAATCCTCGACCGAGGTGAAGATTTCCGTGTGGCTCAGATGCGGATAATGCAGCGGCGCGATCTGCACCCCATGCTCGTCGACCAGTTCCGCATTGGCATCGTCAAGCCAGCCATTCTTGCGGGCCTGATCGAAAAGGAAGGTGCCGGGATAGGGCGCGGCGAGTGACACCTGGATGGTGTGCGGGTTGATCTCGGTGGCAAACTTGATCGTCTCTTCGATCGTCTGCTTCGTCTCGCCCGGCAGACCCATGATGAACGTGCCGTGGATGGTGATGCCGAGTTCGTGGCAATCCTTGGTGAAGCGGCGCGCAACATCAATCAGCATGCCCTTCTTGATGTTGTGCAGGATCTGCTGATTGCCCGATTCATAACCAACCAGCAGCAGCCGCAGCCCGTTGTCGCGCAGCACCTTCAGCGTTTCGCGCGGCACATTGGCCTTCGCATTGCACGACCATGTGATGCCGAGCTTGCCAAGCTCCTTGGCAATCGCTTCTGCGCGCGGCAGGTCATCGGTGAAGGTATCATCGTCAAAGAAGAATTCCTTGACCTGCGGGAAATTCGCTTTCGACCAGACGATTTCCTCGATCACGTGCTCGACCGAGCGTGTGCGATAGCGGTGCCCGCCCACCGTCTGCGGCCACAGGCAGAAGGTGCAGCGCGATTTGCAGCCCCGCCCCGTATACATCGAAATATAGGGATGCTTCAGGTAGCCGATGAAGTACTTCTCGATTTCAAGGTCGCGCTTGTAGACCGGCGTGACGAAGGGCAGGAGATCCATATTCTCGAGGACCGCCCGATCCGGGTTATGGACGATCACGCCTGAGGAATTGCGATAGCTGAGCCCCTTGATCGCCGACCAGTCCATACCGTCGGCGACATCCTTGATGGTGAAATCAAATTCATTGCGGGCGGCGAAATCAACCGGCAGCGCGCCCTCAAGGCTTTCCTGCGCCTGGACCGCCACCTTGGCACCGATGAAGCCGATCTTGAGAGCCGGATTGGCGTCCTTGAGGGCCTTTGCCGTCGCCACATCCGATTTGAAGGACGGCGTCGAAGTGTGCATCACCACAAGATCAAAATTCTTCGCCTGCGCCGTCACCGCAGCAAGCGAGGTGCGATGCGGGGGAGCATCGATGAGCTTGCTGTCCTTCACCAGCGCCGCTGGCTGGGCAAGCCAGGTCGGGTACCAGAACGAGGCAATCTCGCGCTTGGCCTGATAGCGCGAACCCGCACCACCGTCGAAGCCGTCGAAGGACGGTGCCTGTAAAAACATTGTCCGCATCACAAACCTGTCTTCTCGCTTTGTCTCATGGTGCCGTCCGACATGACGACATAACGCTGGCCCCGCCAATCCACCGCCCGCGCAAAGAAACACGTAACAAACACACCAAAGGATAGCGTGTCGCGCAAGGGGCCAAGCCAGTAACGCGGCCTTGGCAGGGAGAAAGAGCGGGCGATGTTTATATGAAGAATGAGCCGGCAGGCAATAGCCAGCACAACGATAGCCGCACTCGTGATATTCAACCCGCTGACAACAAATGCAATAATAGACAGAGGAAGCGTATGCGTAATGGCCGATCCGGCAAATCCGACCGGGTCGACGAGGGCGATTGTCCGCGCCCAGCGCATTTCGTGGGCAATCATCGCCCGCAAACCCGACTCGCCGCAGCAATGGGCAATCGCCATCGGCGGAATGGCAATCGCCAATCCCTGCCGGCGCACCGCCTCGCCCAGCGCATAATCGTCGGCAAGATGGTTTGCGACCGCCGCAAAACCACCGATGGCCTCGAGCGTCTGGCGACGCAGGGCAATCGTCGAGCCGAAACAGGGATGCGCCAGGCCCAGAGACAGCCCGACGAGGACGTTGGGCAGGAAATGCGTATCGATGGCCTGCACCGCCACCTGCGACCAGAACCCGGCAACGGCCTGGCCGCGGTAGAGGCAAGTGACAAGACCGACACCAGGCTGATCGAGCGTCGAGACCACGATATCGAGATAATCAGGCATCACCCGCATATCGCTGTCGGCCAGCACGATGATCTCGTGGCGTGCGCGCGCGGCCATGTTGATGAGATTTGAAACCTTGCGATTGGCACCATGCTGACGCTCGTCAATGACCAGCACGATGTCACGATCCGGCATCGCTGATGTAAGCTGGTGGATGATCGCAATCGCCGAATCATCGGGCCGCTGCACGCCGAAGATGATCTGCACTGATCCGGCATAGTCCTGACGGCAGAAACTGACCAGGTTTTCAAACAGCTCCGGCTCATCACCGTAAAGCGGTTTCAAGATAGTAACACTTTGATTTTTATGAGTTTTTTTGTTAATTCTGTTGGCAAAACGGCGCGCCGCCACTCCTGCTCCGAGCGTGTAGACGCAACTCGTTATTGCAGTGATGGTGCAAAAAAGCCACAGCCAAGACACTACCAACCCCCTATGGTTTACGCGGGCGATCAAGCGACTCGTCCTGAGTAGCCTAATTTTTTAACGCTGCCAGCCCAGCGTAGGAACTGGCGGCCTCATCGAATAAGCAAGCTGATGTTCCAGCAGGTAATTTTTTTGAACGTGCAGCGTTATATCGGGGAAGGGACTGGGTTCTTGAAGGATTTGATCGGAAATTGGCACGCGGCAAACGCACGCAGTAAGTCCGCTTTGCGGCTTGTGCTTTTAGGCGGCGTTCTGGCAACCGGAGCGTGCGTTCCGTTAATGGATTCGCAAACGCGTCAGAACGCTCTGGCTGTCCGCGCCCTTGACACCCGCGATCAGTGGGAAGAAGCCAATCGCGCCCAGTTCGAACGCAATAAATTTGTGAACGACATAGCTATCAGCCCGGCGGCCCGCACCTATCGCACCATCGTTCCGCAGCCGCTCCGTGATCGTATCGATACCGGATCCAACAATCTCGATGAACCGCGCATTTTTGCAAATAATCTCCTGCAGGGCCGGTTTGACGCCGCGCACAAGACGTTCGGGCGTTTCCTGGTCAATTCGATCCTCGGCCTTGGTGGCCTGTTCGATGTTGCCAGTTTAGGCGGCCTTGAGCGCCAATCGGGTGATTTCGGTCAGACACTGTTCGTCTGGGGATTTGAAAGCGGGCCCTATTGGGTCATGCCGGTCTTCGGCCCAGCAAATGTGCGCGATGGTATCGGCCGCATTGTCGATATCGCCGGCGATCCCATTCAGTGGATCTTGCCGAAATGGGTCGGAGAGTGGCCGCTGACTGGTGTCAGCGTTGCCGCAGGACTGGGACAGGTCGAGCTTCTCGATGATCTCCAGCAAGGATCTGTTGATCCCTACGCCCGTTTCCGCAGCACTTATTTGCAAAATCGCGCCGGCGAGCTGGCGCAGGCGGCCGGTATCACTATTGTTCCTGAACTGGTGGAAGCCGAACCTGCCGCTGCACCTGCCGCCAAAAAGCCGCGTGGAAAAAGCAAGGCAAAGCGGCAGCGTTGAGTGTTCCCAGTTCACAGGGGCAACAGCGTCGTTTAACAGCGTCGACTTATGTCAGTGCCGGCGCGTTTGATCGTGGCGGAAAACGAACACTTATCGCCAGCAGTCTGGAGCTCCGGAACCGTCGTCCGGTATGCGGTCAGTTCTTGCCATCAACCCATATCCGCCATGGAATGGCGCATCTGATCAGGCCAATGAAAGCCGGATGCCGCTCAGACTGCCTCGCCAAGCAGTGACGAGCCGCGCTGTTCGAGGGCAGCAACCAAAGCCTTGGGTCCGCCTGATTCAAGAATGGGTGCAAATTCCGCGCGCCGTGTTGCCACTTCGCTGATCGTGCCATTGAAATAAAGATCAATCACCTTGCCGCCCCGCATCAGATAATCGATACGTGTCGGTGACGAGCCAGTGCGTGAAATGCGCGTCTTGACGATCACCACGCCGCCTCGCGATTCTGTTTTTTCGTCAACATCAAAAACTTCGCCGGCAAAATCCCCGATGCGCCGCGCGAAATTGGCAATCAGCAACCGTGCGAACGCTGCCTGCACGCGACCCTGTTCGCCCCCCAGAGATGCCCAGCCAGGCCCAACCGCTGAACGCGCCATGCCATTGAGATCAAAGGCGCGCGAGACCACGGGGCTGAGGCGATTATAGCGCTCCTTCACGGATGCCGACGAGATCTGCTTCAACAGCCCTGCCAACTCGCGATAATAGCTGCGCACCGCATCAACGCCATCCGACGCTGCCGCCGGCCGCACGGCAAAAAAGGCGCCGCCTGCAGCGCCTGCAACAAAAGAAAGGAACTGGCGCCGGGAATTTTGCGAAATCATGTAATCTCCACCAGACGACACCCCTGAGGCCTCGTCGCTTGTCTCGTCATCACCGACGTTGCGGTTCCTCTAACCGTTAAAGAAGGCGGCGGCAAGGAATTCCTGCCACAATTCATGGCAAATTTTACACCCCGATTTCGATTACGAATTTGAATTGGTTTGAAAAGTTTGATCCTGCGCCGCCTTGGCGCGACGAGCCAATTCCCGGGTCTCCAGCCGATGCCAGACGGCCAGACCGGGCAGGCCGAGAAGCAGTTCCGGCACCCGCTTGACCAGCGACATGGCGATCGCGACGTGGGGAGGCAGCCCGAAAACGGCGCAAAGAGCGATGAACCCGCCCTCCTGCACGCCAAGCCCGCCCGGTACCGCAAAGGCCGCCCCGCGGACCGCCTGACCAAGACTTTCGATCACCAGCGCTTCGCCGATCGACACCGGGTAGCCGAGGAAATAAAGGACGATCCACACTTCAATGGCACCAAAAAACCACGTCGCCATGTGCAGCCCCACGCACGCCGCAAGCCGCGCCCGCCGCCTGTAGATATCCTGAATATTGACGTGGAGGTCTGCCACCTGACCGAGCGCCGCCCATTTTTCCTTTTCCGCCAGACGCATCAGCTGGCGCTCCAGCCAGTCGAAGGCGCCAAAGCGCTGGGCGATGAAGAAACCGAAGACACCCGGGATCAGGATCAGCAAACCGATGGCCACGTAGCGCACGATCTCCTGATCCCCGTCGATGACAATCAGGATCGCCAGACCCGCTATGGTAAATGCCAACTGGGTCGCCACCTGGACGAACATGTCGACAACCAGACTGGCCCCTGCCCGCCCGCCGCTGACACCCCAGAACGTCAAAAGCCGCGCGCCGACGATTTCGCCGCCGACCTGCGCTACCGGCAGCAGGGTATTGATCGATTCACGCATCCAGCGCAGCAGCATGCAGATCTGCGGCGCCACCTGATTGGGGCCGAGCACCAGAAACCACCAGGCGCATCCGACCATGGAGATTGCAACGATGCGCGCAACGACCACGAGGCCGACACCAAAGCCCACCTGCCGCACGGCCTCGATGATGTCTCGCCATCCGAAATGCAGCGTGATACCGACAAGCAGCACCAAACCCAGCGCGCCTGCCACAGCAATCAGTCGCATGAACCCTGTCCGTGTCTGAATTTGCGCGCCATTTCAGCGCCGAGGAGCGCAAAA